>NZ_NWQG01000151.1:0-5693 GCF_002529485.1 Mesorhizobium sanjuanii | reverse complement strand
AGGTTGGCCCAAGCCATGTGCTGAAAGCCATGGGTTTTGGCGACAGCCTTGGCGCGCTGCGCGTGTCCATTGGCCATGCAACCGGCGCCGAGGATATCGAACTGTTCCGGACGGCGCTGGCGGGAATCGCTTCGCGCCGGGTCGGCAAGGAAAGAGCCGCCTGAGGGCGGTTGGAGCATCGAACCGAAAAGTGTGAAGCGGTTTTCGGAAAATTCGATGCTCAAAGAAAAGGAATATGGGCCACCAAGGCCTTGGTAGAGCCGTGCGTTTCATGGTGGCCGGGTGAATTTCCGGCGGAAGCGCACTATATGGAACTTACGCCGTCCTGGAGCGCCCGTGGCTGCTCCTTAGCGGTGCCATAGTTTGAAAACTGTCGGGCCTTGACCCCGGCGTGGATGGAGAACGCATATGCCTGCTGTGCAGGACACGATCGATCGGGTCCGAAAGATCGACGTCGACCAATATAAATATGGATTCCAGACCGAAATCGCTGTCGACAAGGCCCCGAAGGGCCTGAGCGAAGACATCATCCGTTTCATTTCGGCGAAGAAGGACGAACCGTCCTGGATGCTGGAATGGCGTCTGGAAGCCTATCGGCGCTGGCTGACGCTGGATGAGCCGACCTGGGCGCGCGTCCATTACCCGAAGATCGATTTCCAGGACATCTACTATTACGCGGCGCCCAAGAGCACGCCCGGGCCGACTTCGCTTAGCGACGTTGATCCAGAAATCCTGAAAGTCTACGAGAAGCTCGGCATTCCGCTGAAGGAGCAGGAGATCCTCGCCGGCGTGCAGAAGACCGATGTGTCGGAACTCGAGGAAGCCAGCGACAATGTTTACAAGTCGGGCCGCGTCGCCGTCGACGCCGTGTTCGATTCCGTCTCCGTCGTCACCACCTTCAAGAAGGAGCTGGCGCAGGCCGGCGTTATCTTCTGCTCGATCTCGGAAGCGATCCGCGAGCATCCGGAGCTGGTGCAAAAGTATCTCGGCTCGGTCGTGCCGACTTCCGACAATTTCTACGCCACGCTGAATTCGGCCGTGTTCACCGACGGCTCCTTCGTCTTCGTGCCCAAGGGCGTGCGCTGCCCGATGGAACTGTCGACCTATTTCCGCATGAACGAGAAGAACACCGGCCAGTTCGAGCGCACGCTGATCATCGCCGAGGAGGGGGCTTATGTCTCCTATCTCGAAGGCTGCACGGCGCCGCAGCGCGACGAGAACCAGTTGCACGCCGCCGTGGTCGAGCTGGTCGCGCTCGACGATGCCGAGATCAAATATTCGACGGTGCAGAACTGGTACCCCGGCGACGCCGAGGGCAAGGGCGGCATCTACAATTTCGTCACCAAGCGCGGCGATTGCCGTGGCGACCGTTCGAAGATCTCGTGGACGCAGGTCGAGACCGGCTCCGCCATCACCTGGAAATATCCGAGCTGCATCCTGCGCGGCGACGATTCCTCCGGCGAGTTCTATTCGATCGCGGTCTCGAACGGCTACCAGCAGGTCGACTCGGGCACCAAGATGATCCATCTCGGCAAGAACACGTCGAGCCGCATCATCTCCAAGGGCATCGCCGCCGGCTTCTCGCAGAACACCTATCGCGGCCAGGTCTCGGCGCACCGCAAGGCGACCAATGCCCGCAACTTCACCAATTGCGATAGTTTGCTGATCGGCGACCAGTGCGGCGCGCACACCGTGCCCTACATGGAAGCCAAGAACTCGACCGCGCAGTTCGAGCACGAGGCGACGACGTCGAAGATCTCCGAGGACCAGAAATTCTACGTCATGCAGCGCGGCATCCCGGAAGAAGAGGCGATCGCGTTGATCGTCAACGGTTTCGTCAAGGACGTCATCCAGCAACTTCCGATGGAGTTCGCGGTCGAAGCGCAGAAGCTGATCGGAATCAGCCTCGAGGGGAGCGTGGGTTAAACGCCGTCATCATGGAATTTGCTGACACAGATACATCCCCATATATCGACGCGCAGGAGTTTGCGCGCGAGCGGAATGCGCGTGGGGAAAACCCTATCGAGACGATAAAGGAGCTTCGCGGACGGTACGGCCTCGAATTGCAGCCGGCTCGCTCTTTGGTCGTAACACCTGAGGAAATTGAGAAATTCCTCAGCAGCGAGCGAGCATCGGGAATTTCGCGCTTGGAGGCGCGACTTTCCGTAAAACGCCGGTTCGGCTGCGGAGGGAAGGAAGCGCTTTCTTATATCGACGCGTCCGGCCTCTGGTCGAGCGACGACAAGACACCACGAGACTGACAACGGTTGGCGAAAAGAAGGCCGAACAAACAAAATGGGCAGTTCGACTGCCGTTCGATGTAGGAGAAAGAACAAAAATGCTTGAGATCAAAAACCTGCATGCCCGCATCGTCGACGACGGCACCGAGATCATCCGCGGCCTGAACCTGACGGTGAAAGCCGGCGAGGTCGCCGCCATCATGGGTCCGAACGGCTCGGGCAAGTCGACGCTGTCCTACATCCTCGCCGGGCGCGAGGACTATGAGGTCACCGAAGGCGACATTCTCTACAACGGCGAGAGCATCCTTGAAATGGATCCGGCCGAGCGCGCCACCGCAGGCATCTTCCTCGCCTTCCAGTATCCGATGGAGATACCGGGCGTGGCGACCATGGAATTCCTCAAAGTGGCGATGAACGAGCAGCGCAAGGCGCGCGGTGAGGAACCGTTGAAGATCCCGGAATTCCTGAAACGGGTGAAGGACGCGGCCGGCTCGCTCAACATGGATATGGCGATGCTGAAGCGGCCGCTCAATGTCGGCTTCTCCGGCGGCGAGAAGAAGCGCGCCGAAATCCTGCAGATGAAGCTGCTGGAGCCGAAGCTCTGCGTGCTCGACGAGACCGATTCCGGCCTCGACATCGATGCGCTGAAGATCGTCTCGGACGGCGTCAACGCGCTGCGCTCGCCGGACCGCGCCATCGTCGTCATCACCCACTACCAGCGCCTGCTCGAACACATCGTGCCGGACTCGGTCCACGTGCTCTACAAGGGCCAGGTGATCAAATCGGGCGACAAGTCGCTGGCGCTCGACCTCGAAGCCAATGGCTATGCCGGCGTGATCGGGCAAGCCGCGTGAGATGCCAGAAAGCCCCAAGGCGATACTGATGAATATGCACACTCAACCCCAGCGGACCCCTGCGGAGACCGCGCTGATCGACGCCTTCGGCGAGCGGCTGTCGCTGCTGCCCGGCGACGGCGCGGTGATGCTGAAGCGCGACGATGCCATCGAGGCGATCAAGCACGGCCTGCCGACGCGGCGCATTGAATCCTGGCACTACACCGACCTGCGCCGTCTGCTCAATGTGGTGCCGGACTTCGATCCGGCGGCCGCCGCGAAAGCCATTGCACCGATCGTTGAGGGTTCCGCCATTCTGCCGGTGCTGAATGGCGTGTCGAGCGCGAAGGTTCCCGGCATCGAGGGCGTGACGGTCCAGCGTCTGTCGGAGAAGCTCACCGACGGCAGCGTCGCTCCTGGGCTCGATCCCTATGGAACCGACGACGCCATCGGCGCGCTGAACACGGCTTTCGTCGCTGACGGTTATTTCGTCGACATCGCCGACGGCGCCGAGCTGGAAAAGCCGCTTGAACTGCAGAACCTGCAGGCCGGCGGCCAGACCCATGTGCGGCTGCTGACGCGCGTCGGCGTCGGCGCCAAGGCTGTCATTGTCGAGCGTCAAACGGGCGAGGGCGCGGCACTGGTCAGCTCGGTCAGCCAGCTTGTGCTCGGCGAAGATGCCGAAGTGACATGGCTGATCGTGCAGGAGCAGCCGGATACGGCAACGCATCTTGCCCAGTTCAAGGCGCATCTCGGCAAGAATTCGAAACTGACGCTGTTCGTCATGAACGCCGGCGGCAAGCTCGTGCGCCAGGAGATCGTGGTCAGGACGACAGGCGAGGGCGCCGATTTCACGCTGCGCGGCATCAATCTTTTGGCTGGCGATACCCATACCGACGTCACCATGGTGCTCGACCATGCCGTGCCGCACACGACCTCGACCGAAGTGATCCGCAATGTGGTGACGGGCAAGGCGCGCGGCGTGTTCCAGGGACGCATCAACGTCCACCAATATGCGCAGAAGACCAACGCCAAGATGGCCTGCAACACGCTGCTTCTGTCGGATGATGGCGAGTTCTCGACCAAGCCGGAGCTCGAGATCTTCGCCGACGACGTCGTCTGCGGCCACGGCGCGACGGTCACCGAGATCGACCACAACCATCTGTTCTATCTGATGGCGCGCGGCATTGACGAGAAGTCGGCCCGGGGCCTGTTGGTGAAAGCCTTCGTCGCCGAGGTGATCGAGGAACTGGACGACGAGGCGATCGTCGAAGCCTTGGAAACAAGGCTCGACGGTTGGTTCGCCACGCACGGGTAGGCGCCCCCGACCTTCTCCCCTTGTGGGGTCCGAAGGACGGGCGAGGCAAGTGACTCGCCCCGGGGCAGTGGATCGGCGCGCAGCGCCGAGACGGATGAGGGGTGTTGGACGGAATGAGGCGGTGCCTCGGAAGAGCTTGTGATGGACCAAAAAGTCGAAAGCATCCCCTACGACGTCGAGGCGATCCGCCGCGACTTTCCGATTCTGTCGCGCGAAGTTTACGGCAAGCCGCTGGTCTATCTCGACAATGGCGCTTCGGCGCAGAAGCCGCAGGCGGTGCTCGACGCCATCCAGCATGCTTACAGCCAAGAATACGCCAACGTCCATCGCGGCCTGCATTTCCTGTCCAATGCCGCGACCGACGCCTATGAGAAGGCACGTGAGACGGTGCGCCGTTTCCTCAATGCCCCCAGCACCGACAATATCGTCTTCACCTCCAACACCACTTCGGCGATCAACACGGTCGCCTATGGCTATGGCATGCCCAATATCGGCGAGGGCGATGAGATCGTGCTGTCGATCATGGAGCATCATTCCAACATCGTGCCGTGGCATTTCATCCGTGAGCGGCAGGGCGCAAAACTCGTCTGGGTGCCGGTCGACGACCTCGGCGTCTTCCACATCGAGGAATTCGAGAAGCGGCTGACCGACCGCACCAGGCTGGTCGCCATCACGCAGATGTCGAATGCGCTGGGCACGGTGACGCCGATCAAGGAGATCGTCCGCATCGCGCATTCGCGTGGAATTCCAGTACTCGTCGACGGCAGCCAGAGCGCCGTGCATATGCCCATCGACGTGCAGGATCTCGACTGCGATTTCTTCGTCTTCACCGGCCACAAGGTCTACGGCCCGTCGGGCATCGGCGTGCTCTACGGCAAGAAGGACATTCTGTCTGGCATGCGCCCGTTCATGGGCGGCGGCGAGATGATCGAGGAAGTGACGGAGGACATCGTCACCTACAACGAGCCGCCGCACCGTTTCGAGGCCGGCACGCCGCCGATCGTCCAGGCGATCGGCCTGGGTGCTGCCCTCGACTACATGGAAAAGGTCGGCCGCGAGCGCATCGCCGCGCACGAGGCCGATCTGAAGGATTATGCGCATGAGCGGCTGAGAAGCATCAACTCGCTGCGCATCTTCGGCGACGCGCCGGATAAGGGCGCCATCATCTCCTTCGAGTTGCAGGGCATTCATGCCCACGACGTGTCGATGGTGATCGACCGTCAGGGCGTAGCGGTCCGCGCGGGCACCCATTGCGCCCAGCCGCTGTTGAAACGTTTTGGCGTAACCTCCACATGCAGGGCA
>NZ_NWQG01000150.1:0-23079 GCF_002529485.1 Mesorhizobium sanjuanii | reverse complement strand
GTATAATACCAGGGCCGAAGTCGACGCTTTGGCCGATGCGCTGGAAAAAGCGCGCAAGTTCTTCGGGTGACGATCATGGAAGACGCTAGCCACACCACCGAGACCGTACCGGAAACGGCCACCAACCCGCTGGTTTCCGCCTCGGCCATCCCCGCTGACGAACTGGCGCGGCTGACCGACGACATCGTGTCGGCGCTGAAAACCGTCTACGACCCCGAAATCCCGGCCGACATCTACGAGCTCGGCCTCATCTACAAGATCGATATCGAGGACGACCGCGCGGTCAAGATCGACATGACGCTGACCGCGCCCGGCTGCCCGGTGGCCGGCGAAATGCCCGGCTGGGTGGAGAACGCCGTCGGCGCCGTCGAAGGCGTTTCCGGCGTCGAGGTCAACATGACATTCGACCCGCCCTGGTCGCCCGACCGCATGTCGGAAGAGGCGCAGGTCGCGGTGGGTTGGTATTAATGGGCGCACTTGCGCCTGGTAGAAAACTTCACCATTTTAGGTGAGGAATCATTCGTCAGGCCTTGAACCTGCACGCAATGGAGAAGGAAGAAATGGGACGCTTCGCCGTCATCACGATGACCGAAAAGGCCGCCGACCGGGTGCGCGAGATCGTCGCCACGCGTGAAAACGCGCATGGCATTCGCCTTGGCATCAAGAAGGGCGGCTGCGCCGGCATGGAATATACGGTCGACCTGGTGACCGAGCCCAACACCAAGGACGACCATATCGAGCGCGACGGCGCCCACGTCTATGTCGCCCCGGAGGCAGCCCTTTTCCTGTTCGGCACCGAGATGGATTTCGAGCAGACGACGCTGCGCACCGGCTTCACCTTCCGCAACCCGAACCAGAGTTCGGCCTGCGGCTGCGGCGAATCGGTGGAACTGAAGCCGGCCGACCTGAAAGCGCTGGCAGAAGCGCGCGCTTCGGCCTGAGCGGTTCGGAATAGCGAGCGGGCTAGTTGACGCCCAGGTCGAGTTCCTTCGCGCCCCCCTCTGTCCTGCCGGCCTTGCCGCGTTTGACGCGCTTCAATCCACCCACATCCCCGTCCGCTTGTGCCAGTCGGCGATAGACTCTTGCGGGTAGACGTCGAACACCTTGTCTTTCTTGCCCACGTCCGGCTCGACCCAGTTCGCCTTGTATTTCAGCATCAGATGCACCTTCTCCGGCGGCTTCGGCAGCTCGCTGTCGATCGCCGAGGCGAACGGGTGCACCAGCTCCGGCCAGGTCGGGTCGTAGAGCCAGAGCGCGGACCCGCATTTCTTGCAGAAATTGCGCTCGCCTGACGAGATCTCGCATTGCGGATGCTCGTCGTCCTCGATCTCGGCCCGGTAGACGCCGAGATTGCGCTTGCCGGTTATCTTCAGCGTCCCGTAGTCGGCGCCGAGATTGATGGCGAAGCCGCCGCCGCCCTGCTGCTTGCGGCAGATCGAGCAGTAGCACAGCATGAACGGCACCGGCGTGTGGCTTTCCACCTCGAAGCGGACGGCATCGCAGCGGCAGGACCCTTTGAGCAGAAGCGGCATGACAAGACTCCAACGAATTGGTCTCAACCTGTCAGCATGATTTTGGTTGCGGCGATGACAAGGCCAGATCCGGATGACATGATCACGATATGGACAATGAACGCATCGCCGAGCTTTTCGAAGGGCTCGGCCCGGTCAGCATACGAAAGCTGTTCGGCGGCAAGGGCATCTATTTCGACGGCGTCATCGTCGCGATCGTGTTGCGTGGCGAGTTGCTGCTGAAGGCTGATGCTGAAAGCGCGCCCGATTTTGAAGCCGCTGGCTGCCGGCAATGGACCTATACCGGCTCACGGCACGGCAAGCTGGTCTCCATGCCCTATTGGAGCACTCCCGACAGCGCTTTTGACGACCCGGACGAGATGGCGGTCTGGGCGCGTCGGGCTTATGAAGCTGGGCTGCGGGCGGGCAAATAGACTTGCCGGTGTCAAGCCACATCCCGCGCCTCTGGCACAAGGACGAGCGCCTCGGCAAAGGCTGCCGCTGAGAAGGCCGGCGCGAGCTCGGCGCTTTGGCTGGCAAGCATCGCCGCGGCAACGCCTTCGCGCAGTGCCGCACGCAGCGTCTGGCCGTTCAGCAGGGCAGCCACCGTCGCACCCGCCAGCGCATCGCCGCCGCCGGCGGCATCCACGATTTCTCGCGTCGGAGGCAGGATTGAGAAGGCACCGGTGTCGTCGAAGCCCAGCACCAGACCATCGCCCGCCGTCACCACGCCGCTTCTGAGACCGGCGCGCTTCAGCCCGATGACGAGATCCTGATCCGTGGCGTCGGTGCCGGCCAGCGCGATGGCCTCGTGCCGATCCATGAATGCCAGCGCCAGGCTGCCGAGCACCGGTGCCAACCGCAGCGCCTTGTCCGGCGAAACGGCGATGGCGAAGATCGGCTTGCCGGCGGCGAGACCCACCAGCCGCTCAAGTGCTGCCGACGGCAGGTTCGCGTCGCACAGGATGGCATCGGCGGCAGTGATCGCCTCGCGCACCTTGGCGCGGCGGATCTGCTTGGGCAGCGCCAGGTCGTAGAGCGCCATGTCGGCAAGGCCGGCGATCGGTGCGCCATCGCGGTCGAAGAGCACCGTATGGCTGGGCGTCGCGCGGTCGAGGAACACCGCCGACAGATCGGCGATGCCGGCGGCGGCGATGGCCAGCGAAACCCTGTCGGCCAGCGCATCGCCACCGCGCACCGAAAGCAGCGAGCCGCAGGCGCCGCGCCGCACGGCGCTGCAAAGCGCATTGAATGCATTGCCGCCGACGTCCTCGCGCATCGTGCCGGGGTTCGACGCAGCCGGCACATAGCTGCCCGAGATCCGGCCGCGCCTGTCGATATGGGCGGCGCCTATGGCCAGGATTTTCGGAGATTTCGTCATGCCGCGGTTATTCGCCTGTTATCCGTCCGGCGCAGACACTAGGCTGAGCAGGAGTTGCCCGCAAATCGAAGCAGCGATTCGCAAGACCGCCGCGACGACGAATCCCTGTCCAAACGGATACATCCGAGACCGTATTCGTGAAACGAAAAAAGAACAAATCTGGATATTCGTTATTTTTCAACCGCTTGAGTCCCCTTGCCAAACGAGAACAAAAAAGGTACAAATAGTCAGGGATTGCGGATTGTCCGGCCTTCATTGACGACCAAGGGGTGATGTATCATGGCTCAGAATTCTTTGCGGCTTGTAGAGGACAAAGCGGTGGACAAATCAAAGGCTCTGGACGCGGCGCTGTCGCAAATCGAGCGTGCTTTCGGCAAGGGCTCGATCATGCGGCTCGGCGCGAACGAGCAGGTCGTCGAGATCGAAACGGTGCCCACCGGCTCGCTTGGCCTCGACATCGCGCTCGGCGTCGGCGGCCTGCCGCGCGGCCGCATCGTCGAGATCTACGGGCCGGAAAGCTCGGGCAAGACGACGCTGGCGCTGCACACGGTGGCGGAAGCCCAGAAGAAGGGTGGCATCTGCGCCTTCGTCGATGCCGAGCACGCGCTCGACCCGGTCTATGCCCGCAAGCTCGGCGTCGATCTGGAGAACCTGTTGATCTCGCAGCCCGACACCGGCGAGCAGGCGCTTGAGATCTGCGACACGCTGGTGCGCTCCGGCGCCATTGACGTGCTGGTGGTCGATTCGGTCGCCGCGCTGACGCCGCGCGCCGAAATCGAGGGTGAGATGGGCGATTCGCTGCCCGGCCTGCAGGCCCGCCTGATGAGCCAGGCGCTGCGCAAGCTGACCGCCTCGATCTCGCGCTCCAACACCATGGTCATCTTCATCAACCAGATCCGCATGAAGATCGGCGTCATGTTCGGTTCGCCCGAGACCACGACCGGCGGCAACGCGCTGAAGTTCTATGCCTCGGTGCGCCTCGACATCCGCCGCATCGGCTCTGTCAAGGACCGCGACGAGGTCGTCGGCAACCAGACCCGCGTCAAGGTGGTCAAGAACAAGCTGGCGCCGCCCTTCAAGGTGGTCGAATTCGACATCATGTATGGCGAAGGCGTGTCCAAGACCGGCGAACTGGTCGACCTCGGCGTCAAGGCCGGCGTGGTCGAGAAGTCGGGCGCCTGGTTCTCCTACAATTCGCAGCGTCTCGGCCAGGGCCGTGAGAACGCCAAGCTGTTCCTGCGCGACAATCCCGACACGGCGCGCGAGATCGAACTGGCGCTGCGGCAGAATGCCGGGCTGATCGCCGAGAAATTCCTCGAAAATGGTGGCTCCGAAGGCGGAGACGACGGGTTCGAGGACGAAGCCGGCGCCATGTAAGGCCTCAGTGGTGGTCGGAATCCGGCCATAATCCCGGCTAATTATCTACGGCTTATGTAATCGAGTTCTGTATCCTTGCGTTTCAAACCGCCGGCCTAGCGCCGGCGGTTTGCGTTTCAGCCGTGGTCCGAAGACGGCCGGCAAGCCCCGTGAATTGGCCCAATTCCGTGTTTCTGGACAGGCTGCGGCGTGATCGCTAAAAGGCCCAATCCATCTTCTAGAACGAAGAGCCCATTTGCCGCCGGCCGGGCCGGCGGTTCTCTCCAGAAGGCAGTATCATTCATGAGTGGCGTGAACGAGATCCGGTCGACATTCCTCGACTACTTCCGCAAGGAGGGGCACGAGGTCGTCGCGTCGAGCCCACTGGTGCCGCGCAACGATCCGACGCTGATGTTCACCAATGCCGGCATGGTGCAGTTCAAGAACGTCTTCACCGGCCTGGAGAAGCGGCCCTATTCGCGTGCCACGACCGCTCAGAAGAGCGTTCGCGCCGGCGGCAAGCACAATGACCTCGACAATGTCGGCTACACCGCGCGCCACCTGACCTTCTTCGAGATGCTCGGCAATTTCTCGTTCGGCGATTATTTCAAGGAGCGCGCCATCGACCTCGCCTGGAACCTGATCACCAGGGAGTTCGGGCTGAAGAAGGACAAGCTGCTGGTCACCGTCTATCACACCGACGACGAGGCAGCCGGCTTCTGGAAGAAGATCGCCGGCTTTTCCGACGATCGCATCATCCGCATCCCGACCTCGGACAATTTCTGGGCGATGGGCGACACCGGACCGTGCGGGCCGTGCTCGGAGATATTCATCGACCGCGGCGAGCATATCTGGGGCGGCCCTCCCGGCAGTCCGGAGGAGGATGGCGACCGTTTCCTCGAATTCTGGAACCTGGTGTTCATGCAGTATGAACAGGTGACGAAGGACGAGCGCATCGACCTGCCGCGCCCGTCGATCGACACCGGCATGGGCCTGGAACGCATGGCCTCCATCCTGCAAGGGGTGGAGAGCGTCTTCGAGACCGACCTGTTCCGTCACCTGATCGACGCCGCCTCGTCCGCGCTTGGCCACGGTCCGGATGCGGACACTGTCGCTTCGTTCCGCGTCATTGCCGACCATCTGCGTTCGTCCTGCTTCCTTGTCGCCGACGGCGTGCTGCCGTCCAATGAAGGCCGCGGCTATGTGCTGCGTCGCATCATGCGCCGCGCCATGCGCCATGCGCAGTTGCTCGGCGCCCGCGATCCGTTGATGTGGCGCCTGGTGCCGGCGCTGGTGCGCGAGATGGGCCAGGCCTACCCGGAACTGGTGCGCGGCGAACAGATGATCACCGAGACGTTGAAGCTTGAGGAAACCCGTTTCCGCAAAACGCTGGTGCGCGGCCTCGGCCTGCTTTCGGAGGCGACGGAAAAGCTCGGCGCCGGCGACATGCTGGATGGCGAGACAGCTTTCAAGCTCTACGACACCTATGGCTTTCCGCTCGATCTGACGCAGGACGCGCTGCGCCAGCGCAACATCTCGGTCGATCTTGCCGGCTTCACCAATGCGATGGAGCAGCAGAGGGCCGAGGCGCGCAAGAGCTGGGCTGGTTCCGGCGAGGCCGCGACCGAGACGGTGTGGTTCCCGGTGCGCGAGAAGACCGGCGCCACCGAATTCCTCGGCTATGAGACCGAGCAGGCGGAAGGCCTCATCCAGGCGCTGGTCAGGGACGGCAAGAGCGTCGACAGCGCCACCAAGGGCGACACCGTTGCCGTGATCGTCAACCAGACGCCGTTCTATGGCGAGTCCGGTGGCCAGATGGGCGATACCGGCGTCATTTCGGGCGAAGGCTTCTCGATCGAGATCTCCGATACGCAGAAGAAGGCCGATGGGCTGTTCGTGCATCTCGGCAAGGTGGCCAGCGGCACGGTCAAGACGGGTGCTGCCGTCGAGTTGAAGGTCGACCATGCGCGCCGTTCCAGGCTGCGCGCGAACCATTCCGCCACGCATCTGATCCATGAGGCGCTGCGCGAAGTGCTGGGCACCCACGTCGCGCAGAAGGGTTCACTGGTTGCGCCCGAGCGCCTGCGCTTCGACATTTCGCACAACAAGCCAATCTCGCCTGATGAACTTGAAGAGGTCGAGCGCATGGCGAACGAGATCGTCGTGCAGAACAGCCCGGTGACCACGCGGCTGATGTCGGTCGACGACGCCATTGCCGAAGGCGCCATGGCGCTGTTCGGCGAGAAATACGGCGATGAAGTGCGCGTCGTTTCGATGGGCACGGGCCTGCATGGCGCCAAGGCCAACCGACCCTATTCGGTCGAGCTCTGCGGCGGCACCCATGTCAGGGCGACCGGCGATATCGGCCTGGTGCGCATCGTCTCGGACGGCGCGGTCGCCGCCGGCGTGCGCCGCATCGAGGCGCTCACCGGCGAGGCTGCGCGCAGGCATCTCGACGAGCAGGACAGACGGTTGAAGGCGGCCGCGGCAACGCTGAAGATCTCGCCGGCCGATGTGCCGGCGCGCGTCGAAGCGCTGCTCGACGAGCGCAAGAAGCTTGAGAAGGAACTGAGCGAGGCGCGCAAGAAGCTGGCGCTGGGCGACCGCTCGCCAGCCGGCATGTCCGCTGAAAACGAAACCATCGCCGGTGTCGGCTTTCTTGGCAAGGCGGTCTCCGGCGTCTCGCCGAAGGATCTGAAGCCGCTGGCCGACGCCGGCAAGAAGTCGCTCGGCTCCGGCGTCGTCGTCTTCGTCGGCGCCGGCGAGGATAACAAGGCAAGCGTCGTGGTCGGCGTCACCGACGATCTCACCGCCCGTTTTAGTGCCGTCGATCTGGTGCGCGTGGCATCCGCGGCCTTGGGCGGGCAGGGCGGCGGCGGCCGCCCCGACATGGCCCAGGCCGGCGGCCCCGACGCCTCCAAGGCCGAAGATGCGATCGCGGCGGTAAAGGCGGCGCTGGAGGCGGCTTGATCGGGTAAGGCCGGCCGGACAGCACCCCTCTCTGTCCTGCCGGACATCTCCCCTCAAGGGGGTGTTTGGACCGGAGACATCGCGAACAGGTGTGCGAAGACATCGCGAACAGTTTTGCATGTTACCAGTCCAAACAGGGGGAGATCGGATGTCATGCCTGCTTTCGCCAATTTTCGACGTTGCCAATTTTCAACGTTGGAGGAAAGGTGGGGCAATGAAGCTGCCAATCTCCCCACTTGAGAGATGTCCGGCAGGACAGAGGGAGGTGCTGTCCCTCGGCCTCGGATGTTTGTCACCCAGCCTTTTCGGTACGAGCAAAGCTCGGGCGTTGGACAATGCGGTCCCACCACCCCTGAATATCGGGAAATTCGGCCAGCAGCGTCCGCCCTTCTGTGACCTTGACGAAATAGCCGATGATCGGCGCCGCATGCAGGTCGGCGAGTGTCAGTTTCTCGCCAAGCAGCCACGGCCCGGCGGCTTTGAGTGAGGTGAGCACGCGAAGCACCGTCTCCGCCTGGCCAAGTCCGGCGGCGATTAGTGTCTCGTCGGGCGGCTCTTGCTCCAGCCGCTCGACGGCAACGTCCCAGACCATCGCCCGATAGGCATAGGCATCGAGCATGCCGATGATCTGGTTCATTCTCGCGCGGGCGCGGGCATCCGCCGGTTGCAGCGCTAGCCCGTCGAAGGCCTCGTCGACATAGCACGCGATCGCGCTCGCTTCGAACAGGCGAAAGCCGTCATGCTCGAAGGCCGGGATACGGCCGAACGGATGATGCTCGAAATACCAGCCGGGAATGCCTTCAGCCGCGAAGACATCGACCGGCGCGAGCTTGTAGTCGATGCCCTTTTCCTCAAGCGCGAGGCGGACGATGCGTACATAGACGCTGTAGTCCGCCCCGTAGACGACGGGCTTGCTCATGCTGCCTGTGCGATCAGGCCATCGCCTTCTGCAAATTCTCGTCGATCTTGTCGAGGAAGCCAGTGGTCGACAGCCATGGCTGGTCGGGGCCGATCAGCAGCGACAGGTCCTTGGTCATGAAGCCGCTCTCGACGGTCTGGATGCAGACCCTTTCCAGCGTCTCGGCAAAGCGCTTCAGCTCGGCATTGTCGTCCAGCTTGGCGCGGTGCGCGAGGCCGCGCGTCCAGGCGAAGATCGAGGCGATCGAGTTGGTCGATGTTTCCTCGCCCTTCTGGTGCTGGCGATAGTGGCGGGTGACGGTGCCGTGCGCTGCCTCCGCCTCCACCGTCCTGCCATCCGGCGTCATCAGCACCGAGGTCATCAGGCCGAGCGAGCCGAAGCCTTGCGCCACCGTGTCGGACTGCACGTCGCCATCATAGTTCTTGCAGGCCCAGACATAGCCGCCCGACCATTTCAGGCTGGAGGCCACCATGTCGTCGATCAGCCGGTGTTCGTACCAGAGCTTCTTCGCCTTGAACTCGGCCTCGAACTCCTGCTCGTAGACCTCCTGGAAAATGTCCTTGAAGCGGCCGTCATAGGCCTTGAGGATGGTGTTCTTGGTCGAGAGGTAGACCGGATAGTTGCGCAGCAGGCCGTAGTTCAGCGAGGCGCGGGCGAATTCGCGGATCGACTCGTCGAGATTGTACATGGCCATGGCGACGCCGGCGGCCGGCGCGTCGAACACGTCATGCTCGATCACCTTGCCGTCCTCGCCGACGAACTTGATCGTCAGCTTGCCCTTGCCGGGGAAGCGGAAATCGGTGGCGCGGTACTGGTCGCCGAAGGCGTGGCGGCCGACGATGATCGGCTTGGTCCAGCCTGGCACCAGCCGCGGCACGTTCTTCATGATGATCGGTTCGCGGAAGATAGTGCCGCCGAGGATGTTTCGGATCGTGCCGTTCGGCGACTTCCACATCTTCTTCAGCTTGAATTCCTCTACGCGCTGCTCGTCGGGCGTGATCGTCGCGCATTTCACGCCCACGCCGTGCTTCTTGATGGCGTTGGCCGCGTCTATGGTCACCTGGTCGCCGGTGGCGTCGCGGTGCTCGACCCCGAGATCGTAATATTCGAGCTTCAGATCGAGATAAGGATGGATCAGCTTGTCCTTGATGAACTGCCAGATGATGCGGGTCATCTCGTCGCCGTCGAGTTCGACGACCGGGTTCGCCACCTTGATCTTCGCCATGGAAAGAATGCCTCGTTGTTGGGGATCGGAACGGCCTTGCCCGCATGGCTTTCGGCCGGGGATGCGGCCCGTATACCAAAGCATTTTTGGCCGCGCAAACGGCGATCCGCGCCAGCGAGCATTGGATGCTCTTTTGCGAAAGCTTCATTTTCGCGGCGGTATATGGCAGGGAACGCCGAAATGCCGCAAACAGCAGTTCATTGACAGCCATGCCCAAGGATCACGACATTCCTCTTGCCGCCGGCCCGGCGATCATCCTGGTCGAGCCGCAGCTCGGCGAGAATATCGGCATGGTCGCGCGCGCCATGGCGAATTTCGGCCTTGCCGAGCTGCGGCTCGTCAATCCGCGCGACGGCTGGCCGAGCGAAAAGGCGCGCGCTGCCGCAAGCCGCGCCGATCATGTCATCGACGCCGTCACGGTCTTTGAGGATCTGGCCGCGGCGGTCGCCGATCTGAACTTCGTCGTCGCCACCACGGCGCGTGAGCGCGACGGCTTCAAGCCGGTGCGCGGTCCGGTCGAGGCGGGCAGGGCGCTGCGGGCGCGGCAACGCTCCGGCCAGCGCACAGGCATCCTGTTCGGTCGCGAGCGCTTCGGTCTCTATAATGACGAGGTCGGTCTGGCCGACGAGATCGTCACCTTTCCGGTCGACCCGGCCTTCTCCTCGCTCAACATCGCGCAGGCGGCGCTGCTGATGTCCTATGAATGGATGAAATCCGGCCTGGAGGACGAGACCAAGACCAATTTCTCCAGCCCTGAAATGCTGCCGGCGACGAAGGAGCAGTTGCACGGCCTGTTCGCCTATCTGGAGGGTGCGCTCGAGGCGCGCGGCTATTTCCGCCCGGCGCCGAAGAAGCCGAAGATGGTCGACAATCTGCGCGCGGTGCTGACGCGCGCCGGCTTCGCCGAGCCGGAGCTCAAGGTGCTGCGCGGCATCATCTCGTCGCTGGACAGGTTCTCGCCGGCGATGCCGCGCGGCGACGGCTCGCCGGGCGACGATCCGAGGCGGCTACCTGCCGCCGCGCGCGCCCGTAAGACGGAGATTGACGGTCCGGCCGAAAAGGCTGCCGGCAAGGAGGACGACATACCACCGCAGGGCGGCAAGGGAACCGACAATGAGTGATCGCCCGATCCTGATGTTCGATTCCGGTATCGGCGGCCTGACGGTGTTGCGCGAGGCGCGCGTGCTGATGCCCGATCGCCGTTTCGTCTATGTCGCCGACGATGCGGCCTTCCCTTTCGGCGCTTGGGAGGAACCGGCGCTGAGGGCGCATATACTGGAGCTGTTCGCCAAACTGCTCGACCGGTTTTCGCCGGCCATTTCGGTCATCGCCTGCAACACCGCCTCGACGCTGGTCATCGACGCTTTGCGCGACAGATTTCCCGACCATCCTTTTGTCGGCACGGTGCCGGCGATCAAGCCGGCGGCAGAACGGACGCGCTCCGGGCTGGTTTCGGTGCTGGCGACGCCCGGCACGGTCAAGCGCCAGTACACGCGCGACCTGATCAGCAAATGGGCGCAGAAATGCCATGTCCGCCTGGTCGGCAGCGACAATCTGGCCGGGCTGGCCGAAATCTACATGCGCGAGGGCTTTGTCGACGAGGAGGCCGTGCGCGCCGAGATCGCGCAGTGCTTCGTCGAACATGACGAGCTCAGGACCGACATCGTCGTGCTTGCCTGCACCCATTATCCCTTTCTGGCCAACCGCATGCGCAAGACAGCACCCTGGCCGGTCGACTGGCTCGACCCCGCCGAAGCGATCGCGCGCCGCGCGATGTCGCTGCTCGTTCCCATGGATGGACCTCTGTCGGTCGACAAACCCGATATCGCCGTCTTCACCTCCGGCAAGGCGGATTTCGCCATCAGCCGGCTGATGCAGGGTTTTGGCCTGTCGGTTCCTTGAGGCGGGACCCAAGGAACATAGGCGCGATCATCGCGTTTTTCTCCCATCGCAAACGGGAGAAACCATCATGCCAGCTACCTCGAAAGCCCAGCAAAAGGCCGCCGGTGCGGCCCTGTCCGCCAAGCGCGGCGAGACGAAGAAAAGCGAACTGAAGGGCGCCTCGAAAGGGATGTACGAGTCCATGAGCGAAAAGCAGCTCGAGGAATTCGCCGAGACCAAGCGCAAGGGATTGCCGGAGAAGAAAAAAAGCTGATTTCAGCGCCGATCGCGTTTGGCCTTCCATTGAGGGATACCGACAAAATCAAAGCCCGCGGACGAAACCGCGGGCTTTGACATCGATATGTTACGGAGTTCCCTGGGCCGAAGCCAGAATTGCCAGGGCGCCAGAATCACCAGCGGGCCGGAATTACCAGCCGGGATGGCAGCGCCGCACCTTGTAGCGGATAACCTTGCGATGGCCATGCCGCCATACAACCTTCTTTTTAACCACAGTGCGGCACACCTGATTGTGGTAATGTCCATGCCAATGCCTGGCCTGTGCCGGCTCTGGGGCAATCGCCATCGATCCGGCGATCACTGCCGCACCTGTCAACGCAAGGAAGAACTTCTTCATGTGAATTCCGGCTCCTCTAGCTTCCTGATGCCGTTGGCCTAACCTCCACCAGCACCGCATCTAACATCGAAAGCGTTATAGGGTTGGTCCGGGCAGTGCCAGTCACAAGCTTGACACCGGTCAAATCTCCGTTTAATCAGCGCGCCAACACCGGGCCGCAATGCCCGGTGGTTTCTTTTATGTGTGCAAGGCTCCTTGGGAAACCAATATACTTTTCCGGAGCCTTGTTGAAATGACGTGTCCCGTGGGTTTTCCGTCGCGTTGCGTGGGAAACCCTGTCAGGTCTCGAAAACGGAGGCCAGAGGAGGGCGCGTTTCCTTCACCCGGACCATGAGGTTGGGTGTGTTGTTTTGAAAGGGAATGCGATGAGCAAGCGCGAATCCGCGAAGTACAAGATCGACCGCCGTCTCGGCGAAAACATCTGGGGCCGCCCGAAGTCCCCGGTCAACAAGCGCGAATACGGCCCCGGCCAGCACGGCCAGCGCCGCAAGGGCAAGCTTTCCGATTTCGGCCTGCAGCTGCGCGCCAAGCAGAAGCTGAAGGGCCACTATGGCGACGTTTCGGAAAAGCAGTTCCGCAAGGTCTATGAGGAGGCCGACCGCCGCAAGGGCGACACTTCGGAGAACCTGATCGGCCTGCTCGAATCGCGTCTCGACGCGGTCGTCTACCGCGCCAAGTTCGTGCCGACCATCTTTGCCGCCCGCCAGTTCGTCAACCACGGCCACGTCAACGTCAACGGCAAGCGCGTCAACATCGGCTCCTACCGTTGCAAGCCGGGCGACGTCATCGAAGTGCGCGAGAAGTCGAAGCAGCTGGTGATCGTGCTGGAATCGGTTGGGCTCGCCGAACGCGACGTGCCCGACTACATCGAAGCCGACCACAACAAGATGACCGCGAGCTTCACGCGCATCCCCGGCCTGGCCGACGTTCCCTTCGCCGTGCAGATGGAACCGAACCTGGTCGTCGAATTCTATTCGCGCTGATCGGGCACTTCGTCCGACATCAATCGAAGGCCGCCCATCGAGGCGGCCTTTTCTTTTTCGCGTCGTGCTTTCCGAAACGAAGATCGGCACGGCAAAAACTGATTTCGATTTTCGGGCCGATGCGCTAATCCGGGCGCAACAATGATCCTGGGGCCAACGCGCCATGAACATGCTGCCAGACGCCGAAACACTCGAACCGGTTGCCGATGCCGAAGGCGGCTTTCATCCGCTGTTTGCCGACGTGCCGTCTTCCGTTGAATTCAACAAGCTGCGCAAGCGGCTGCTGCGGCTCACCCGTCAGGCGATCGACGATTTCGCGATGCTGACACCCGGCGCTCGCTGGCTGGTCGCCTTGTCCGGCGGCAAGGATTCCTACGGCCTGCTTGCTCTGCTGCTCGATCTCAAATGGCGCGGGCTGCTGCCGGTTGAGCTCCTGGCCTGCAATCTCGACCAGGGTCAGCCGAACTTCCCCAAACACATCCTGCCCGACTATCTCGACAGAAACGGCATCCCGCACCGCATCGAATATCAGGACACCTATTCGATCGTCACCGACAAGCTCCCCGAGGGCAGCACCTATTGTTCACTCTGCTCGCGGCTGAGGCGCGGCCATCTCTACCGCATCGCGCGGGAGGAGGGCTGTTCGGCCCTGGTGCTCGGCCACCACCGCGAGGATATCCTCGAAACCTTCTTCATGAACCTGTTCCATGGCGGACGCCTCGCCGCCATGCCGCCAAAGCTCATCAACGACGAGGGCGATGTCATGGTGCTCAGGCCGCTGAGCTACTCCGCCGAGGCAGATCTCGAGAAATTCGCCGGCGCCATGCAGTTCCCGATCATCCCTTGCGATCTCTGCGGCAGCCAGGAAGGCCTGCAGCGCAACGCCATGAAGGCGATGCTAGACGAGCTGGAAAAGCGCATGCCCGGCCGCAAGGATACGATGATCCGCGCCATGGCCAATGTGCGGTCCTCTCACCTGCTCGACCGCAAGCTCTTTGATTTTACCGCCCTCAACGACACCCTCACCGCAAGGCAAGCCGATGACATTTGACGATACCGCGATCGATTGGCTCGCCGAACTTCTGTCCGACGTCGCCAAGGCCGAGATCATGCCGCGCTTTCGCCGGCTGAACGAAGGCGACATCCGCCAGAAGACTTCGGCTGCCGATTTGGTTACCGAGGCCGACGTCAACGCCGAGCGGCTGATCACCGTCAAGCTGCGCGAGCGTTACCCCCAGGCGATGATCGTCGGCGAGGAGGCGTGTTCCGACAATCCGGTTCTGCTTGAGGGCCTCGGCGACGCCGATCTCGCCTTCGTCATCGATCCGGTCGACGGCACCTTCAATTTCGCTTCAGGCGTGCCGCTGTTCGGTGTCATGCTTGGCGTCGTGGTCAAGGGCGAGACCGTCGCCGGCATCATACACGATCCTGTCGGCAAGGATTGGCTGATCGGCGCCAAAGGCGCCGGCAGCCACATCCGTCACGCACATGGCAATATCGAGAAGGTGCATGTCGCCAAGCCCGCGGCGATGTCGCAGATGACCGGTGCCGTGTCCTGGCAGTATCTGCCGGAGCCGGAACGGTCGCGGCTGGCGCGCAACCAGACCAATACCCTGTCGCAGTTCAATTATCGCTGCGCCGCCCACGAATACCGTTTGCTGGCAAGCGGCCACGGCCATTTCGTCGTCTACAACAAGCTGATGCCGTGGGACCATCTGCCTGGCGTCCTGATCCACGCCGAGGCCGGCGGCTATACGGCGCGTTTCGACGGCAGCGCCTATCTGCCTTCGCATCTCGGCGGCGGCATCATCGTCGCGCCAGACAGGGAAAGCTGGCAGGAATTGCGTCGCGAGCTCTGGGCGGAATAGGCTCGCCAGAGTTTAACCGGCGGGGGTCTACTGCTGAAAGATTGGCGCAACCTCGTCCACATGGGGAGACGCGAATGAAGACGCGGTCCGCAATTGGCGCAGCGGTCCTTGCCCTCGCTGTGGTTGCCGGCGCTACCCAGGCAGGGGCACAGGAGCGCGCGTGTCGCAGTCCCGAGCCCATCAACACCATAGACGAGATGTTCTCCGCGATCTTTGCTTGTTGGGAGCCGCCCCCCGGAAGCGCGGGCATGACCCTGACGCTGCAGTTCTCACTTCGACGAAACGGCACGCTTATTGGCAAGCCTCGCGCCACCTATTCCCATCTGGGGAACGATGGCCAACTGAACCGGCTTTTCGTGGCTTCCGTCCTCAAGGCTCTCGACAGGGCTCTGCCAATGCCCCTTTCGAACAGCATGGGTGGAGCAATCGCGGGACGTACGCTGTTTCCTCGTTTCACTGCAGCCGCTGAGGGTAGGTCCTAAAGCGCGCGGCCATCAAACCGGCGGATTGTGTGGCTGGAACATCTTGCCACGCTCGGCGATTAGGATCATCAGCAGCGCCGCGACCGAGACGCTGCAGAAACCGGCGGCCAGCGGCGTGACCGTGCCGTTGAAGGCCTGGCCGATCAGCGTGCCGAGAATGCCGCCGAGGAAGGTCTGCATGAAGCCCAGAATGGACGATGCCGTGCCCGCCAGTTGCCCAAGCGGCTCCATGGCGAGCGCGTTGAAATTGGCGCCGAGCGCTCCGAACGGAAGCATCGCGCAGGCGAAAAAGGTAATGAAAAGCCAGAGCGGCATCTTCATTTCGATCGATACCACCAGCCAGGCAAGGCTGATGGCCAGAAACAAAAGCAACGCGCTTTGCGACAGGCGGCGCATGCCGATGCGGCCGACGAGGCGGGAATTCAGATAGTTGGAGAAGGCGAGCACGCCTGCAACGCCGGCGAAGATGACGGGGAACATCTCGCCGACATTGAAGATGGTGACATAGATCTGCTGCGCCGAGGCGATGAAGCCGAACATGGCGCCGAAGATGAAGGTGCTGGCGAAGGCGTAGCAGAGCGCCATGCGGTTGGTCAGCACGATGCGAAAGCCACCGAGCACAGACTCGACCGTCAACGGTCTGCGATATTCGGGATGCAGCGTCTCCGGCAGGCGCAGCAGCGACCATGCCGACACGACCAGCGCGCCGGCCGCCATGACGATGAAGATCACATGCCATGTGGCAAACAGCATGATGAACTGGCCGATGCCGGGGGCGACGACGGGTATCGCCATGAACACCATGAAGATCAGCGACATCACCTCGGCCATGCGCCGGCCGTCGAACGTGTCGCGCACGATCGAGACGGCAATGACGCGTGTGGCGGCGGCGCCGATACCTTGCACCGCCCTGCAGATCAAAAGCGTGGCGAAGGATGGCGCAATGGCGGCTGCCGCTGCCGCCGCGACATAGATCACCAGTCCGGCGACCAGTGGCGCACGCCGGCCGAAGCGGTCCGAAATCGGCCCGAAGAAGAGCTGTCCGCCGCCGAAGCCGAGAATATAGGCGGTGATCACATACTGGCGGTGGTTTTCATTGGCCACGCCCAGCGACGCGCCGATCTGCTGCAGCGCCGGCAGCATGATGTCGATGGCCAGGGAGTTGAGCGCCATCAGCGCCGCGCACAGCGCGATGAATTCCCAGCGCGGAATAGGCAAGGTGCTTGCCTGTTGCGGCGCTTGTGCATGCTGATCCACGGCAAAGTCCGATCTTTAAAAACGAACGCGCCGGGCATGCCGGCGCAATAGCTCGTCTTGCTCCCAACATTCCGGGACTTAAGAAATGCCGAGGTGGGGGCCGCCCCGGTGCCTTGACGCATGACCCCGAAAATCGGAGCCGATTTTCGGAAAGGATCATGCGCAAAATCAAAGTGCTACAGCGTCCTTTGCGCGTCCTATAGGACGCGCGGCGCTTTAGTGCATGTCGCCCAAAACTGTGCAGCGGACATGCACAAAAGAGAAGTCAGGCGGCGCCTTTGACGCTCACGCCCTTTTCGACGAGGAACGACTGCAATTCGCCCGCCTGGAACATCTCGCGCACGATGTCGCAGCCGCCGACGAACTCGCCCTTGACATAGAGCTGGGGGATCGTCGGCCAGTTGGAATATTCCTTGATGCCCTGGCGCAGCTCGGCCGAATCCAGCACGTTCACGCCTTTGTAGTCGGCGCCGATATAGTCGAGGATCTGGACGACCTGGCCAGAAAATCCGCATTGCGGGAAACCGGGCGTCCCCTTCATGAAGAGAACGACGTCGTTGGCCTTAACTTCATTGTCGATGTAGTCGTTGATACCGCTCATGGAGAATCCTTTCACGCCCGTGCGAGGCAGGCTCGAAGCATACTCCTCAAATAAACCCATAGGTTGCTCGAAACAAGACGTTTGCCGCATCGCCTTGCAAATGGCGCAAAGGATGGCCTGATGTTGGGCCAAGAGATGTGGTCACTGTTTTTTCCGGAAGATGATGAAAAGGCGGCATATCGCGGTAATCCTGACTGGCGTTCTCGCGCTCGCGCTGGCCCCGATCTGGTGGTTCAGGCCGTCGGCGCTTCCGCCAGTCATCATTGGTGGCGAACTGCCCGCGCCATGCCGCGATCTCAGCTTCGAAGCGGTTCCTTACGTCGTCTGCGAGATCGATCTTCGCAGCCATGACATCGGCGTCTTCCACGCTGGCGCGGACGGCAAGGCCTTCGGTTCGCTGGAAAAATTCGACAAGGCGATGGCGGGCGAGGGCAGGCCGGTCCTGATCGCCATGAATGCCGGCATGTATCACGAGGATTTGTCGCCGGTCGGCCTGTTGGTCGAAGACGGCCATGAAGAGGCGCCGCTCAACCTTGCCGAGGGCGAGGGCAATTTCTTCCTGAAACCGAACGGCGTGTTCCTGGTCCGCAAGGACGGCAAGGCTGCGGTCATGGAAACCAGCGCGTACGCCGCCGCTCGACCGGATGTGGCATTCGCCACGCAATCAGGCCCGATGCTGGTGATCAACGGCCGGATTCATCCTCGCTTCGAGGAAAATGGCGTCTCACGCTATATCCGCAACGGCGTCGGCGTGCGCGATGGCGACACGGTCGTGCTGGCGATCTCGCGCTCCGAGGTCAGCTTCGGCAGTTTCGCCCGGCTGTTCCGCGACGCGCTGCATTGTTCCAACGCGCTCTTCTTCGATGGCGTGGTCTCGGCGCTGTCGAATGGCGAAAGGATGATCATCGGCGGCAAATACCCGGCCGGGCCGATCATCGCCGTGTCGGTGAAGAAGCCGGTGTAGCCCTCAAAATAAGACCTTTGCCTGCCTTTTTTGGCGACAATCGGTCATTGTTCGGAATATAGCTATAGCTAAATCTTAAAGCATGGACTATTCTAACGGCGATCTGGAGAACGAAAAGCATGCACGAGATGAAATCCTTGCTGGAGCGAAAGCTCGATCGAAGGCTGCTTCTGGCCGGTGGCCTTGCGGCTGCCGGCGGCACGGCGGTCGCGGCGAGTGGCGCTCGCGGGCAGACAAGCCACGCCGGTCATGAGATGCCAGCGGCGGCTGCCGGTGAAGAGCCGCCGGCGCATCTCTCGGCCCATGGCTCGATGATCACGGTCGGCGAGGTCGACGACGCCCGCAACGGCTTCGATCCATCGAAGCTGCTGGGCGACTGGGACACCGGGACTGTCTCGACACTGCCGGACGGGCGCAGGCTTCGCACCTTCGAAGTCACGGCCGAGGACAAGGAGATTGAGATCGCGCCAGGCATCATGTTCCCGGCCTGGACCTACAATGGCCGTGTGCCGGGGCCATCGTTGCGCGCGACCGAGGGCGATCGGCTGAGGATCGTCTTCCGCAACGGCGGCTCGCATCCGCATTCGATGCATTTTCACGGCATTCATGCCGCGCGCATGGACGGCGTCCCGGGAGCCGGCCTGATCGGGCCAGGCGAGGAATTCGTCTACGAGTTCGATGCCAAGCCGTTCGGCTGTCACCTCTACCACTGCCACGCCCTGCCGCTGAAGCGGCACATTCAAAAGGGCATGTACGGCGCCTTCGTGATCGATCCTGATCCGGCCCGGCATCCCGAATACGAGGCGGTCGCCCGCTCACGCCTCCTCGGCACGCCCGAGAATGCCGGCTGGCAGGAATTCGTCATGGTCATGAATGCCTTCGACACCAACTTCGACGGCGAGAACGAGGTCTACGCCGTCAATACCGTCGCCCACGCCTATGCGAAAAAGCCGATCCGGGTGCTGAAGGACAAACCCGTGCGCATCTATCTCGTCAATGTCGTCGAGTTCGATCCGATCAATTCCTTCCATTTGCATGCCAATTTCTTCGACTACTACAATCAGGGTACGACGCTGACCCCCACGCTTAGGACTGTCGACCTGATCACCCAATGCCAGGCCGAGCGCGGCATCCTCGAGTTCCATTTCCGCGAGCACGAACCGGGCCTCTACATGTTCCATCCTCACCAGTCGGAATTCACCGAACTCGGCTGGTCCGGAATGTTCGACGTCGTGGAGGCCGTGTCGTGACCGATCTGAGTCAGCCTTCCGCCGACACGCGTGCCGACCGCCCAAGATGGGCCTATCTGTTCTGGATTGCGCTGCCGCTTGCCGTGCTCGGGCTGGCGATAGCCTGGCTGCTCGCCTCGGACCCGCTGTCGAGCTTCCGCAATGGCGCACCGCCGGTCGAGAACATCACCTTCGAGCGGACGATCCTGGGGGCGGATGGCATCCGCGTCCTTGTCCGGGCCGGCGGATCGGAACCGATGACCATTGCGCAGGTCCAGGTCGACGATGCCTACTGGCAGTTCACGCAGGATCCGCCAGGTCCGATCGCGCGCGGCGCTACGGCCTGGATCGCCCTGCCGTATCCCTGGGTGCTGGGGGAGGCGCATGCGATCAACGTCGTGACCAATACCGGGACCATTTTCACGCACGAGATCGCTGTCGCCGTACCGACACCGACGCGCGATTCGCTGAGCTTCGCCGCGCAGGCGGCGCTCGGCGCCTTCGTCGGCATCCTGCCGGTGGCGATCGGCCTTATGTTCTATCCCGCGCTTCGCGGCGTCGGACGAAGCGGCATGGACTTCCTGCTGTCGCTGACCGTCGGACTGCTTTCCTTCCTCTTCGTCGATGCCCTGGAGGACGCGTTCGAACTGGCCGGCGAAGCCGCCGCCTTGTTCCAGGGGCCGACGATGATCGTGCTCGCCGCCGCCGCCAGCTTCCTTCTGCTGATGGCCGCGGGCCGGCGGAGCGGGACGCCGACGGGCCTGGCGCTCGCCACCTTCATCGCGCTCGGCATCGGCCTGCACAATCTCGGCGAAGGGCTGGCGATCGGCGCCGCTTTCGCGTCGGGCGCGGCGGGGCTCGGCACATTCCTCGTTCTCGGCTTCACATTGCACAACATCACCGAGGGCATCGGCATCGCCGCCCCGATCCTGAAGCAACGCCCGCCACTGCGGACCTTCGCCGCGCTGACGCTGCTCGCGGGCGGTCCTGCGGTCGTCGGCCTGTGGATCGGCAGCCTCGCCTATGCGCCGCAGTGGTCGGCACTGGCGCTGGCGGTCGGCGCGGGGGCAATCCTGCAGGTGATTGTCGAGCTGGTGTCGATGCAGCTTCGTCAGCGGGCCGACGGCAGGCGCGCCTTGTTCGCACCAGGCGCGATGGCTGGATTGGCGGCCGGGGTTGGCTTCATGTACCTGACGGCGATGCTGGTGAAGTTCTGAGCAACGCCGGTTCGGAGCTTCAGTCCGGCACGCTGGTCTGCAGCGCCAGTGCATGCAGCACGCCGCCCATATTGCCCTTCAGCGCGTCATAGACCATCTGGTGCTGCTGGACGCGGCTCTTGCCGCGAAAACTCTCGGCCACCACCTCGGCCGCATAGTGGTCGCCGTCGCCGGCCAGGTCGCGAATCGTCACCTTGGCGTCCGGAATGCCTTCCCTGATCAGTTTCTCGATGTCGTGGGCGTCCATTGCCATGGCAAATTCCTGTTTCGGGCGGGCAGCGGTGCGGCCGGTGCGAAGTGACTCGGATGAACCTAAAGCCTTTCTGGTCCGTATTGAAGCGGTTCCGTCCACCGCCGGACGATTGGCTGCTCACAGTACATTCTGCCCCGGATGGCTCCCATCATCGGCGGGAACGTCCTCACGTGTCGAAAAGGCACGGCCAAGGCCGAAAGCCAGAACATAGAGCGGAACGTTGATCACCAGGCTGACGATCGGGAGGTAGCTCGTCATCTGCCAGAGCGGCGAGAAGAACGGCTGGCCGTAACCATCACAGGCCAGCGAAGAGCCATATTCCCACAACGATCCTGTGACGATGGCCACGCCAAACAGCTTGACGCAGGTGACGATTTGCCGTGCCCGCGCCGGCTCAGGCGAAAGCCGGGTCCAGAGGAGAAGGCACAGGATCGGAATCGCATAGACAAAGCTCTGGACGGCCAACATTGGGATCGTGCCGTTGGCCGCGGCCAGGAACTCGGCGCGGGTTTCCAGCCGGGGGCAAACTTCGCTTGAGGTCGTCGACAGCAGGAAAAAGACGAACGGCCCGAGGAACCAGAAGAAAAACAGCGACGGCCAGAAAACGACTGCAAGCAGCGCCCGCGCAGCCAGCCTCGTCAAATGGCCTGATCCATGAAGCGGGGAAACCAGGCCTCGTGGGCGGCGGTCAACTCGCTGACCGGGATCGCACGCGCCTCGCCAAGTTTCAATTCGCTCCCTCCGGTCGAGCCGATCCACGGCGCGAAGATGCCAAGCTTGCCCTGCTCATCGCGAATGGCGTCCCATTGCTCGCTCTGCGGATCGATGGACAGCGTCAGGAGGTAGCGGCCCTGGTCCTCGCCGAACCAGACCGGGATCGGATCGGTTCCGACCAGGCCGGGAATGGTTGCGCCGATGCCGGAGGCCATCGCCATCTCGGCCAGCGCCACCGCGATGCCGCCATCGGAAACGTCATGCGCGGCGGTCACCACCCCGGAGGCGATCAAAGCGCGCACATGGTCGCCGACGCGCTTTTCATGGTCGAGATCGACCGGTGGCGGCGGGCCGTCGCTGCGGCCGTGGATGTCTCTGAAATAGACGGACTGGCCGAGATGCGTTCCCCACATCGGCGGCGCTCCGACCAGCAGGATCATCTGGTCTTCGGCGGCAAAGCCGATCCGCACCATCTTCGACCAGTCGGCG
The DNA here is from genome assembly GCF_002529485.1 of Mesorhizobium sanjuanii. Classification (NCBI taxonomy): domain Bacteria; kingdom Pseudomonadati; phylum Pseudomonadota; class Alphaproteobacteria; order Hyphomicrobiales; family Phyllobacteriaceae; genus Mesorhizobium; species Mesorhizobium sanjuanii. The sequence goes on along the minus strand of NZ_NWQG01000150.1, from coordinate 1,145 downwards.
ATCAGCCCGACGCCGCCAATGGTCGGGGTCGGCAGGATGCCGCGCCCGTTGGTCTCGTTGTAGAGCGAAACGTTGCCCGAGACGATCGGAAAGCCGAGCGCCCGGCAAGCATCGCCAATGCCTTTCACCGCGCCGACCAATTGGCCCATGATCTCGGGCCGTTCCGGATTGCCGAAATTGAGGTTGTCGGTGGCCGCCAGCGGCAAAGCGCCGGTGGCGGTAAGGTTGCGCCAGCATTCGGCCACCGCCTGCTTGCCGCCTTCATAAGGGTCTGCCTCGCAATAGCGCGGCGTCACGTCGGACGAAAAGGCCAGCGCCTTGGTCGCATGGCCCTCGACGCGCACCACGCCGGCATCGCCGCCTGGAAGCTGCAGCGAATTGCCCTGGATCAGCGTGTCATACTGCTCCCAGACCCAGCGGCGCGAGGAGAGATCCGGCCCGCCGAGCAGTTTCAGCAGGGCGTCGGCAACATCGGCCTGAGGCGCATCGGCGGCCGCCAGCGGCGCCGGCTTCTTCGCCTCGATCCACGGGCGGTCATATTCCGGCGCCTGGTCGCCAAGATCCTTGATCGGCAGATTGGCGACTTCGTCGCCCTGGTGCAGGACGCGAAAACGCAAATCGTCGGTGGTCTTGCCGACGATGGCAAAGTCGAGCCCCCATTTGTGGAAGATCGCCTCCGCTTCCTTTTCCTTTTCGGGGCGCAGCACCATCAGCATGCGCTCCTGGCTTTCCGACAGCATCATCTCATAAGCGCTCATGCGCTCCTCGCGCACCGGCACCTTGTCGAGGTCGAGCTCGATGCCGAGATCGCCCTTGGCACCCATTTCGACCGCCGAGCAGGTGAGGCCGGCCGCCCCCATGTCCTGGATGGCGATGACGGCGCCCGACGCCATCAGTTCGAGGCAGGCCTCCAGCAGGCATTTCTCGGTGAAGGGGTCGCCGACCTGGACGGTCGGGCGCTTCTCCTCGATCTTGTCGTCGAATTCGGCCGAGGCCATTGTGGCGCCGCCGACGCCGTCGCGGCCGGTCTTGGCACCGAGATAGACGACCGGCAGGCCGACGCCCTTGGCTTCCGACAGGAAGATCGCGTCGGTCTTGGCGAGGCCCGCGGCAAAGGCGTTGACCAGGATGTTGCCGTTATAGCG
>NZ_NWQG01000149.1:0-3498 GCF_002529485.1 Mesorhizobium sanjuanii | reverse complement strand
TTCTTGCCGAACGAGAATATCTTCTTGAAAAAACCGGCCATGCTTCAATCGTCTCAGGCGGCGCGGGCAGCGAGGGGCGCCGCGATCAGGCGAGCGCCGTCATGGCCGGCGATATCGGCCTCGACGATCTCGCCCGGCGCGCCTGCCGCGATCGCGGCAAGCGTAAACCCTTCGGTGCGGCCGAGACCGTCCCGCTCGATCAGGATCGACTGGCGGCTGCCGGCGAGCGCAGACAAATGCCGGCTGTAGGCGGCTTCACCGGCCTGGCGCAGCCGGGCGGCGCGCTGCTTGACCACTTCGCGGCGGACCTGCGGCATGCGCGCTGCCGGCGTGCCTTCGCGCGGGCTGTACGGGAAGACGTGCAGATGCGTCAGGCCGCATTCCCCAACGATTTTTTCGGAATTCTCGAACATCGCCTCGGTCTCGGTCGGGAAACCGGCGATGATGTCGGCGCCGAACACGATGCCGGGGCGCAGTTTCCTGACATCCTCGCAGAAGCGGATCGACTGGTCTCGGCTGTGCCGGCGCTTCATCCGCTTCAGGATCATGTCGTCGCCGGATTGCAGCGAAAGATGCAGATGCGGCATCAGCCGTGGCTCGGTGGCAATCGCGTCGAGCAGGTCGTCGTCGGCCTCGATCGAATCGATGGAAGAAAGCCGCAGGCGCTTTACGCCTTGCACCTGCTTCAGGATCGTCTTGACCAGTTTGCCAAGCTTCGGAGCACCCGGCAGGTCGGCGCCGAAGCTTGTCATGTCGACCCCGGTCAGCACGATCTCGGCATAGCCATTGTCGCTGAGCCGCTTGACCTGCTCGACCACGGCGCCCATCGGCACCGAGCGCGAATTGCCACGGCCATAAGGAATGATGCAGAAGGTGCAGCGGTGGTCGCAGCCATTCTGCACCTGGACGAAGGCGCGCGCCCGGCCCTCGATGGCTTCGACCATGTGGCCGGCCGTCTCGCGCACCGAAAAGATGTCGTTGACGCGCGCCTTCTCGGTGTCGTTGACGCCGAAATCGGGCAGTGCGCGATAGGAATGCGCTTGAAGCTTCTCCTCATTGCCGAGGACGAGATCGACCTCGTCCATGGCGGTGAAATTCCGCGGCTCGGTCTGCGCGGCGCAGCCGGTGACGATGATGCGCGCCCCGGGATTCTCGCGGCGGGCTTTTCTGATCGACTGCCTGGCCTGGCGCACCGCTTCGCCGGTGACGGCGCAGGTGTTGAAAATAATAGCGCCGCCTTCCAGCGTACCGAGGCCGGCGTTTTCGGCCTGGCTGCGCATCACTTCGGATTCATAGGTATTCAGCCGGCAGCCGAAGGTGACGACCTCGATACCCTTGTTGGAGACAGCGCCCATCAGGCGGCGCTTTCGGTGTCGCGGGCCCATACGCCGGTCGACGGGTCGAAGCTGCCGGAAAATTCCCATTCGGCGGCACCGGTCAGGATGACGTGGTCGTCGTCGCGCCATTCGACATGCAGTTCGCCGCCGCCGGGCGTCACCAGCGTGACACTGCGTCCAGTGCGCTTGGTGCGGGCGGCAGCGACGACGGCGGCACAGGCGGCTGAGCCGCAGGCCTTGGTCAGGCCGGCGCCGCGCTCCCAGGTGCGGATGACCATGGTTTCGGGCGAAGTGACCTGTGCAATGGTGATGTTGGCGCGCTCGGGGAAGATCGGATGGTTTTCCAGCAGCGGGCCGAAGCGGTCGAGCTCGTAAGACCAGACATCGCGGTCGACCCAGAAGATGGCGTGCGGATTGCCCATCGAAACGACCGAGGGCGAATGCAGCACCGGCGCATCGATCGGGCCGATCTGCAATTCGATCATGCGGGTGTCGCGGAACTCCTCGGCCAGCGGGATGTCCTGCCAGCCAAAACGCGGTGTGCCCATGTCGACCGAGATCGATCCGTCAGCATGTTCCCTGGCGTTGAGGATGCCGGCGACGGTCTCGAAGGTGAAGGTCTTCTGGCCGGTCTCGGCGGCGAGCGCCTGGACGACGCAGCGCATGCCGTTGCCGCAGGCCTGCGCACCGGTTCCATCGGAATTCAATATGTCGATGAAGAAGGCGGTGCCCGGGGTCCTGGCGTCGTGGATCGCCATGATCTGATCGAACTTGGTCGCGGCATCGGCGTTCAGCGCAATGGCGGCAGCCGCGGTTACCCGATCGGCACGACCGCGCATATCGGCAACGATGATCTCGTTGCCGATGCCGTTCATCCTGGCGAAGGGGGCCGTGCCTGCCATGCTCCGGTGGTTCCGCGTCGGTTAGCCGTGTCCGTTTGGCGCTATATGGCGGAAACGGGCCGGAATTACCAGTGCGGCGCGTTATCGGCGGACGTTCTCACGTCACCGCAAAAACGCCAAGTACGATCAACAGGAAGATGAGGAGAACGATGCCGATGAGAATTCGGGCGCCGGTCGCGGCAGCCCCTGCCAGTGCCGGCATGCCGAGCAGGCTTGCCGCGGCAGCGACGATCAGAAGAATGATGATCCATTTGATCATGGAAGGCTCCCAATTGTGTCGGCGACACAACGCGTTTCAGCGATTTGGGTTCCTTCGCTAGACCGCCGGCACGTCCCAGACCTCGCCGGGCCGCAAGGCGCGAAAGCATTCCTGTGGCAGGCCTTCGGCGTCCAGCGCCTCGGCCAGCTTCCGGGCCGGCTCGTCGATCGGCTCGTTGGTGAGTTGGAACGTGCCCCAATGGCAGCCGGCGGCATGGGCGGCGTTGCAAAGCTTCATGCCTTGCACCGCTTCTTGCGGGTTCTGGTGCTGCGGCGCCATGAACCAACGCGGCTCATAGGCGCCGATCGGCAGGATGGCGAGGCGCAAGCCGCCATGTTTCTCGGCCATCAGCCGGTAATTTGCGCCGTCGTGAAAGCCGGTGTCGCCGGCGAAATAGACCTTTCCGGCCGGAGTCTCGACGACGAAGCCGGCCCACAGCGCCATGCGCCGGTCGCGCGCGCCACGCGCCGACCAGTGATGCACCGGCTCGACATGAACGGCGACCTCCTTGCCGATGTCGACCCGGTCGCCCCAGTCATGCACCGACAGCCGCATGCCAGGCACGGCTTGATCGATGATGGCGTCGTTGCCGAGCGGCGTCAGCACCAGTGGGTCGTGCCTGGCCTTCAGCCGCTTCAGCGTGGCGAGGTCGAGATGGTCGTAATGATTGTGGCTGACCAGCACGAGGTCGATCGGCGGCAAATGGGAGAAGATGATGCCCGGCGGATTGACCCGTTTCGGCCCGGCAAAGGACAGCGGCGAGGCACGCGGCGACCAGACAGGGTCGGTGAGGATGTTCAGGCCGGCCGTCTGGATGAGCAGCGAGGAGTGGCCGACCATGGTCAGCCGCAGTTCGGCGCCATCGACGCGCTCGGCCGGTCTTGCCTGATGAAACGGGCTCGGCTGGGCCGCCGGCCATTTCGAGCGTTCGCCGCCCAGCTGCCATTTCAACAGGTCGGAAAAACGGCCGGGCGGCTTGCCGTTGGGATTGAAGAACAAG
>NZ_NWQG01000148.1:0-18300 GCF_002529485.1 Mesorhizobium sanjuanii | reverse complement strand
TTGTAATAGCGGTTGGCGGCTCTCTTTCTCGCGGCCAAGGTTTCGGCTCCGGCAGGTTTCGGCTTAGCAGAGATAGGGCCGAAGCCGGCTGGCGCAAACATCCGCCTTGGCAGCCGGACTTCGACCGCTCGCCACGCACCGGCCGGCTCCTTGCCAGTGTCGGGCGTCTCAATCGTGATAATTTAGCAACAATTCTTGTCGCAAACTGTATTTTTACCATATCGGGTTGAAATTTCGCCACCTTCTCCGTCTTGTTGCGGGTGGGATTTGTGCGGACGGCAGCCCCGGCCGGATCCGACGGAGGTTGGAATGAATTTTTCGAAAGCCGGTCTTGTGGCCGTATCGCTTGCCGCTCTGGTTGCGAGCGGCTGTTCGACCTCACGGTTCTCGTCGATGGATGACCAGCAGCCGGCGCCGCTGGAAGCCGCACCCGCCGGCAAGGTGACCGCGAACCAGCTGCCGCCGCCGGCGTCGCCCGGCACCGCCGACCCGTCGAAATTTCCGACCGCGCCGACGGCGCCAAACACCCAGGTCGCCTCGCTGCCGGCAGATGGAACGGCGCCGGCCGGAGCTCCGGATCTGACAGCGGCGAGCGTCGCCGGCGTCTGGAACGCCAGCGTGTCCGGCCAGAGCTGCAAGGTGGCGACGCCACAGACCAAATTCGGCTCGGGCTACCGCGCCGGACCCTTGCATTGCCCGGCGCCGATCGATGGCATCAAATCCTGGAACGTCTCCGGCAAGCAGCTGACGCTATACGACGACAATGGCGGCACACTGGCGCGGCTCTATTCCTCGGGCGGAGAGAAATTCGACGGCCAGACTTCCAACGGTTTGCCGATCTCGCTTACAAGGTAAGGCAGACCCGCCCCTTTTCCTGGAATTGTTCCAGAACGACGTGACCGATGCATCTGCGTGACGGCCTCCAGACCCATGCGACCGTCCGGCAGCGCTACGACCATCTGGTTGTATCAGGCGCGATCGAGCGTGATCCGGCGCAGGAACGGATCACCGCCGCACTCGACCGGCTGATCGACGAGATCTCGGCCAAGCGGCTGGCGCACAAGTCGAGCGCGCTGGGCTGGCTGTTCGCCCGCAAGCGCGAGACGCATGAGGCGGTCAAGGGCCTCTACATCCATGGCGGCGTCGGCCGCGGCAAGACCATGCTGATGGACATGTTCTTCGAGCTGGTGCCGGTCCGGCGCAAGCGCCGCGTGCATTTCAACGACTTCATGGCCGATGTTCAGGATCGCATCCAGAAGCACCGGCAGGCGCGCAAGAACGGCGACGTCAGGGAGGACGACCCGATCCCGCCGGTGGCCCGCAAGTTGGCCGAGGAAGCCTGGGTGCTGTGCTTCGACGAATTCTCCGTCACCGACATTGCCGACGCGATGATCCTGTCCAGGCTGTTCTCGGCGCTGTTTGCCAATGGCGTGGTGCTGGTCGCCACCTCCAATGTCGCACCTGATGATCTCTACCGCGACGGCTTGAACCGCCAGCTTTTCCTGCCGTTCATCGGTATGCTGGAACGGCACGCCCATGTGCTGGCGCTGGACGCCGACAAGGACTACCGGCTGGACAAACTCGGCCGCATGCCGGTCTACATCACCCCTGCGGATGCGGCCGCCGATGCCGCGCTCGATGCCGCCTGGGAGGCGATGACGCGTGGCAGACCGACGGCCGGGACGACGCTGACGGTGAAGGGCCGGCAGGTCGTGGTGCCGGCTGCCGCCGGCGAGGCGGCGCGCTTCTCCTTCGCCGATCTCTGCGAAAAGCCGCTCGGTGCGCGCGACTATCTCGCCATCGCAGCCCGCTTCTCGACCGTGTTCATCGACCGCGTGCCGGTGCTCGGCGAAGGCCGGCGCAACGAGGCCAAGCGCTTCATCCTGTTGATCGACACACTCTACGACCATCATGTGCGGCTGGTGGTGAGTGCAGAGGCTGCGCCGCCTGAGCTCTATACCGCCAAGCGCGGCAATGAAGTGTTCGAGTTCGAGCGTACGGCGTCGCGGCTGATCGAGATGCAGAGCCGCGATTGGCTGGAAAACTGGGCGGAGCGGCGGAAGACGCGGACGCTATTGCCGGAAGAGCGGCAAGCGCAGGCCTGAGCCTCCACTCCAAAGGGAGCGTTCCGTCACACCCCCTCTGTCCTGGAACGTTGATGCTGCCAATCCCCCCCCGTGCGGACCCCGTTGCGGGGAGATGCCTGGCAGGGCAGAAGGGAGTACTGTCCCGCCGACATCACAAAATCTTCCGTCGGCCCTGCGGTTCCTCCCGCTTCGCCGACCCGCATCACAAGGGCGTCATCACCCGGAAACAGCCTTCTGATTTTCACGATCATTGTGTAAAGCTTCCCAAGTCGGCTTACGAACTTTGACGTTTACGTAATTCCCATTGTTTCTAACCGATTGAAATTATTCACTCGAAAATAATCGATTGAATATTTTCCGAGCCGGAGCTATTGGGTGCGGCTAATTCTCGCGGGTTCTCCGCTGCATACCGGCCTCTTCCTCACGCCGTCATCAAGTCGTTAAGATTTGGGCGCAGTCACAGACAAAGGGAAAACATCCTGACATGGCACGCAACAAGATAGCCCTCATCGGCTCGGGCATGATCGGCGGCACGCTCGCTCACATGATCGGCCTCAAGGATCTCGGCGACGTGGTGCTGTTCGATATCGCCGAGGGCATTCCGCAGGGCAAGGGGCTCGATATCGCGCAGTCGTCGCCGGTCGACGGGTTCGACTCCAGGCTGACCGGCGTCAACGACTATGCCGGCATCGAGGGCGCCGATGTCTGCATCGTCACCGCCGGCGTGCCGCGCAAGCCCGGTATGAGCCGCGACGATCTCCTGGGCATCAACCTGAAGGTGATGGAACAGGTCGGCGCGGGTCTCAAGAAATACGCGCCGAAGGCCTTCGTCATCTGCATCACCAATCCGCTCGACGCCATGGTCTGGGCGCTGCAGAAATTCTCAGGCCTGCCCAAGACCCATGTGGTCGGCATGGCCGGCGTGCTCGACAGTTCGCGTTTCCGCTACTTCCTGGCCGAGGAATTCAAGGTCTCGGTCGAGGACGTCACCGCCTTCGTGCTCGGCGGCCATGGCGATTCCATGGTGCCGATGATCCGCTATTCGACGGTTGCCGGCATTCCGCTGCCCGACCTCGTCAAGATGGGCTGGACCTCGAAGGAAAAGCTCGACCAGATCGTGCAGCGCACACGTGACGGCGGCGCCGAGATCGTCGGCCTGCTGAAGACCGGCTCGGCCTATTACGCGCCGGCCGCCTCGGCGATCTCGATGGCCGAAGCCTATCTCAAGGACAAGAAGCGCGTGCTGCCGTGCGCGGCGCATCTCTCCGGCCAGTATGGCGTGAAAAACACCTATGTCGGGGTTCCCGTGGTGATCGGCGCCGGCGGTGTCGAGCGCATCATCGAGATCGAGCTCTCGAAGAGCGAGCAGAAGATGTTCGACAGTTCGGTAGCGGCGGTGCAGGGCCTGACCGAGGCCTGCGTCAACATCGCGCCACATCTCTCCACCAAGTGACACCTCGCCTCGAAACAACCCGGAGATAGTAAGCCATGAACATCCATGAGTATCAGGGCAAGGCGCTGCTGAAGGGTTTTGGCGCACCGGTGGCCGAGGGCGTGCCGGTGTTCGAGGCGAGCGAGGCGGAAGCCGCCGCCAAGGCGCTTCCCGGTCCGCTCTATGTGGTGAAGAGCCAGATCCATGCCGGGGGCCGCGGCAAGGGCAAGTTCAAGGAGCTGCCCGCCGATGCCAAGGGCGGGGTGCGGCTGGCGAAGTCGGTGGCCGAGGTCGTCGCCAACGCCAAGGAGATGCTTGGGCATACGCTGGTCACCAAGCAGACCGGCCCGGCGGGCAAGCAGGTCAACCGCCTCTATATCGAGGACGGCGCCGACATCGAGCGCGAGCTTTATCTGTCGCTGCTGGTCGACCGTTCGGTCGGCCGCATCGCTTTCGTCGTGTCGACCGAGGGCGGCATGGACATCGAAGGCGTCGCCCACGACACGCCGGAAAAGATCGTCACGCTGGCAATAGATCCCGAAAAAGGCGTCACCGCCGGCGACGTGAAAAAGATCAACGCGGCCTATCATCTGGATGGCGACGCGGCCAAGGACGGCGAGACGCTGTTTCCGCTGCTCTACAAGGCCTTTGTCGACAAGGACATGAGCCTGCTTGAGGTCAACCCGCTGATCGTCATGAAGAACGGGCATTTGCGCGTGCTCGACGCCAAAGTGTCATTCGACAACAATGCGCTGTTCCGCCACCCCGACGTGCTGGAATTGCGCGATACCACCGAAGAGGACGAGAAGGAGATCGAGGCGTCGAAATACGACCTCGCCTATGTCGCGCTCGACGGCAATATCGGCTGCATGGTCAACGGCGCCGGGCTTGCCATGGCGACGATGGACATCATCAAGCTCTATGGCGCCGAGCCCGCGAACTTCCTCGATGTCGGCGGTGGCGCGTCGAAGGAGAAGGTGACGGCCGCCTTCAAGATCATCACCAGGGATCCGGCGGTCGAAGGCATATTGATCAACATCTTCGGCGGCATCATGAAATGCGACGTCATCGCCGAGGGCGTGATCGCCGCGGTTAGGGAAGTCGGGCTGAAAGTGCCGCTGGTGGTGCGGCTCGAAGGCACCAATGCCGAGCTTGGCAAGAAGATCATCAATGACAGCGGCCTGAACGTGGTCTCTGCCGATGACCTCGACGACGCGGCGCAGAAGATCGTCAAGGCGGTGAAGGGCTGAGCCGGCGTCATGCATGCACAACCATCCATGCTAATGACCGGCATCGGCTTGATGGCAATCGGTGCATGTTGGCTGGCAATAGTTGCCATTGCAAATGCAATGGTCGGAAACGAGGCGACTATGATGAAGTACGGCTTTCATCCGCCTGCTGGTAGAAACCTAGAGTTCTTCAAAAAATTTCGACCCGTGTACATGGCAGTCATGCGTGGGATTTTCAGGCCGGGTGGATGGGTATTGGTCGCTATTGGGGCCTGCATGGTCATCGTCGGGCTCTTTGAACGGTTTGGCGGGACAGGAGCTTAGCTGTGCCACCGCGTAAGATAAATTTGGTTGAGGCGGCGGATCAGAAGATCGCCAAGGTCTTCGATCCGCGTATCGCCGGCGACGTGAATGACAGCCAGGTCAAGATCGCCAAGTTCGGCGATGTCTTCGACTGGCACGCGCATGATAATGAGGACGAAGCCTTCCTCGTGCTGCGCGGCCGCATCGCCATCGATTTCCGCGACGGTCCGGTCGAACTCGGCGAGGGCGACTTCATCGTCGTGCCGCGCGGCGTCGAGCACCGGCCGCGCTCGCTGACCCTGGAGCCTGTGGTGCTGATGTTCGAGCCGGCGACGACGCTGAACACCGGCAACGCCAAGAGCGACCTCACCGTCGCCGACCTGAAGCGGCTCTGACCCATGAACGCTGCATCCTTCTCTTCGCTCTCGGCCGATCACCAGCGCCTGCAGGCGCTGGTCGGCGCGTGGCGGGGCGAGGAAGATGTGGCGGAAACACAGTGGGCCGATGGTGGCCCGGCGACGTCGGAAGTGACGGCAGAGGCACAGTTCGGCGGCCTGTTCGTGGTGCAGCGCTATCGCCAGCGCCGCGACGGCACGGTCTCGTTCGGTGCGCATAGCGTCTTCGGCTTCGACCAGCAAAACAGCGTCGTCACCATGCACCAGTTCGATTCGATGGGTTTTGTGCCGGCCTCGCCGGCAACCGGCGTGTGGGAAGGCAACACCCTGACGCTGCTGCGCTCATCGCCGCGAGGAGCCGCACGTGTCACCTACGACTTCGACGGCGGGGACAGCTATCGCATGCGGTTGCAATTCCAGCCCGTGGGCAGCGGCGCTTGGCAAGAGATGGTGACCGGGCTTTATCGGCGCGTTCCGCCTTCCGAGTCGGGAGAAGGCTGAGCGATGGAGATCGCGCCTAGGACAGTTGAGGGTTTACACATAATCACACATATTAAGGCTGTGGATTTATGTGGAGACGAACGATGAAGAATGTCACCCTGGCCATGGACGAGACCCTGCTCGACAAAGCGCGAGGCCTTGCCGAACGTCGCAAGACGACGCTTAACGCCCTCATTCGTTCCCTGCTTGCGCATGAAGTGGAGCAGGAAGACCGGATTGCCTGGGCGCGGGAAGGTATGCGCAGGCTCATGGCCGAAACTCCGCTCGACCTAGGCCCCGCATACAAATGGAGTCGGGACGAGATCTATGCTGAACGAGAAGATAGAATGCTTTCTCGACTCGAACGTCCTCCTGTACGCGGCTTCGGAGAGGACAAGTGATCCCCGCCGACACGATATCGCAGAAAGGCTTGTGCTCGGGACCGCTTTTGGCGTCTCTGGGCAGACGCTGGCTGAGTTCGCGAATGTCGCACGGCGAAAATCCGTCACTGCCGATACCGTTGTCGACCAGTGGCTGGTGTTTCTCGGCACGTTCCCGTTTGTCCCGGTCGATCAGGACTATGTCATCGCCGGGTTGCGTGTCGCGCGACGCTATCAGCTCAAATATTACGACGCAGCGCTCCTCGCTGCCGCTGAGCGCCTCGGCGCACCGATTTTCTACACCGAAGATCTCAACCACAACCAGGTTTATGGCTCGGTCCGAGCCGTCAATCCTTTCTTGTAATCGCTGAATTCAGAGGCGTAATCACCCATGTCCATTCTCGTCGACAAGAACACCAAGGTGCTCGTGCAGGGCCTGACCGGCAAGACCGGCACGTTCCACACGGAACAGGCGCTGGCCTATCACGGCACGAAAATGGTCGGCGGCATCCATCCCAAGAAGGGCGGCGAAACCTGGACCGGCGCCAAGGGCGAGAACCTGCCGATCTTCGCAACCGTCGCCGAAGGCAAGGCCAGGACCGGCGCCAACGCTTCGGTCGTCTATGTGCCGCCGGCGGGTGCGGCCGAAGCGATCCTGGAAGCGATCGAGGCCGAGATCCCGCTGATCGTCTGCATCACCGAAGGCATTCCTGTGATGGATATGGTCAAGGTCAAGGCAAGGCTCGACCGCTCTAAGTCGCGGCTGATCGGGCCCAACTGCCCGGGCGTGCTGACGCCCGACGAATGCAAGATCGGCATCATGCCCGGCAACATCTTCCGCAAGGGCTCGGTGGGCGTTGTTTCGCGCTCGGGAACGCTTACCTATGAAGCAGTGTTCCAGACCACCAATGTCGGCCTCGGCCAGACCACCGCCGTCGGCATCGGCGGCGATCCGGTCAAGGGCACGGAGTTCATCGACGTGCTGGAGATGTTCCTCGCCGACGACGAGACCAAGTCGATCATCATGATCGGCGAGATCGGCGGGTCGGCCGAGGAAGACGCCGCGCAGTTCCTCAAGGACGAGGCCAAACGTGGCCGCAGCAAGCCGATGGCCGGGTTCATTGCCGGCCGCACGGCGCCGGCCGGCCGTACCATGGGCCATGCGGGCGCGGTCATCTCCGGCGGCAAGGGCGGCGCCGAGGACAAGATCGCGGCGATGGAATCGGCCGGGATCAAGGTTTCGCCGTCGCCGGCAAGGCTCGGCACGACCCTGGTTGAAGCCATCAAAGGGTAAGGCAGTAGTGAGTAGTCAGTAGTGAAAAGGGAAAAACGGGTAAGTAGCAGCTGAGCGGGAATGTTATCGTTCTACTCACTACTGCCTACTCACCATTCCCTAACAAGGAGACGGAGCTGGGCTCCGCAGACAAAATGGCAAGACAAGATCAGGCCAACGACCAGTTTTCGCTTACCTCTTTCCTCTATGGCGGCAATGCCGACTATATCGAGGCGCTGCATGCGGCCTATGAGGACGATCCCGAATCGGTAAACCCCGAATGGCAGGATTTCTTCGCGGCGCTGAAGGACGATGCCGGCGATGTTCGCAAGAACGCCGAGGGTGCCTCCTGGGCCAGGCCGTCCTGGCCGATGCAGGCCAATGGCGAACTGGTTTCGGCGCTCGATGGCAATTGGGGCCTCGTCGAAAAGCACCTGGAGAAGAAGGTCAAGGAGAAGGCGGTCGTCAACGGCGCCGTGCTTTCCGATGCCGACGTGCACCAGGCGACGCGCGATTCGGTGCGCGCCATCATGATGATCCGCGCCTACCGCATGCGCGGCCATCTGCACGCCAATCTCGACCCGCTCGGCATCGCCAAGCCGCTCGAGGACTATAACGAGCTGTCGCCGGAGAATTACGGCTTCACCGCAGCCGACTACGACCGGCCGATCTTCCTCGACAATGTGCTCGGGCTCGAATTCGGCACCATCCGGCAGATGCTGGACATCCTGACCCGCACCTATTGCTCGACGCTCGGCGTCGAGTTCATGCATATTTCCGATCCCGAGGAGAAGGCCTGGATCCAGGCGCGTATCGAGGGCGCCGACAAGGAGATCACCTTCACCGCCACCGGCAAGAAGGCGATCCTGCAGAAGCTGGTCGAGGCCGAGGGGTTCGAGCAGTTCGCCGACGTCAAGTTCAAGGGCACCAAGCGCTTTGGCCTCGACGGCAGCGAAGGGCTGATCCCGGCGCTGGAACAGATCATCAAGCGCGGCGGCCAGCTCGGCATGAAGGAGATCGTGCTCGGCATGGCGCATCGCGGCCGGCTGAACGTGCTCTCCCAGGTGATGGCCAAGCCGCACCGCGCCATCTTCCACGAATTCAAGGGCGGCTCAGCCGCCCCCGACGAGGTCGAGGGCTCGGGCGACGTGAAATACCATCTCGGTGCTTCGTCGGACCGCGAGTTCGACGGCAACAAGGTGCATCTGTCCTTAACCGCCAACCCCTCGCATCTGGAAATCGTCGATCCGGTGGTGATGGGCAAGGCGCGGGCCAAGCAGGACTATCTGTTCGGCCGCAGCCGCGAGGAGATCGTGCCGCTGGAAGAGCGCGCCAAGGTGCTGCCGCTGCTGCTGCATGGCGACGCCGCCTTTGCCGGCCAGGGCGTGATCGCAGAAATACTCGGCTTGTCGGGCCTGCGCGGCCACCGGGTCGCCGGCACGCTGCATTTCATCATCAACAACCAGATCGGCTTCACCACCAATCCGCGCTTCTCGCGCTCCTCGCCCTATCCGTCGGATGTGGCCAAGATGATCGAGGCGCCGATCTTCCACGTCAATGGCGACGACCCGGAAGCCACGGTCCACGCCGCCAAGGTGGCGATCGAGTTCCGCATGAAGTTCCACAAGCCTGTCGTGGTGGACATGTTCTGCTATCGCCGCTTCGGTCACAATGAGGGCGACGAGCCGGCCTTCACCCAGCCGATCATGTACGCCAACATCCGCAAGCATAAGACGACGGTGCAGATCTATGCCGACCGGCTGATCGCCGAAGGTCACATCACCCAGGCCGAATTCGACAAGATGAAGGCCGACTGGCGGGCGCATCTCGAGTCCGAATGGGAGGTCGGCCAGCACTACAAGCCGAACAAGGCCGATTGGCTGGACGGCGCCTGGTCAGGCCTGCGCACGGCCGACAACCAGGACGAACAGCGGCGCGGCAAGACTGCCGTGCCGGTCAAGACCTTGAAGGAGATCGGCAAGAAGCTGACCGAGGTGCCGAAGGATTTCGAGGCGCACAAGACGATCCTGCGCTTCCTCGAGAACCGCCGTCAGGCAATCGAGTCGGGCGAAGGCATCGACTGGTCGACAGCCGAGGCGCTGGCCTTCGGCGCCATCCTGCTCGACGGCAATCCGATCCGGCTGTCCGGGCAGGATTCGGAGCGCGGCACCTTCTCGCAACGCCATTCCGTGCTCTACGACCAGCGCGACGAGACCCGCTACATCCCGCTCAACAATCTGTCGGCCGCGCAGGCCGGCTTCGAGGTCATCAACTCGATGCTGTCGGAAGAGGCCGTGCTCGGCTTCGAATATGGCTACAGCCTGGCCGAGCCGAAGGCACTGACGCTGTGGGAGGCCCAATTCGGCGACTTCGCCAATGGCGCCCAGGTGGTGTTCGACCAGTTCATCTCCAGCGGAGAGCGCAAGTGGCTGAGAATGTCGGGCCTCGTCTGCCTGCTGCCGCATGGCTATGAAGGCCAGGGTCCCGAACATTCCTCGGCCCGCCTCGAGCGCTTCCTGCAGCTTTGCGCCGAAGACAATATGCAGGTCGCCTATTGCACGACGCCGGCCAACTACTTCCACATATTGCGCCGGCAGTTGAAGCGGGACTTCCGCAAGCCGCTGATCCTGATGACGCCGAAGTCGCTGCTGCGCCACAAGCGGGCGGTGTCGACGCTGCCGGAGATATCAGGCGAAAGCGCGTTCCACCGGCTGTTGTGGGACGATGCCCAGCTGCTGCCCGGCCAGGCGATCAAGCTCGTCAAGGATTCGAAGATTCGCCGTGTCGTGCTCTGCTCGGGCAAGGTCTATTACGACCTTTACGAGGAGCGCGAGAAGCGCGGCATCAACGACATCTACCTGCTGCGCGTCGAACAGCTCTATCCGTTCCCGGCCAAAGCGCTGATCACCGAATTGTCGCGCTTCCGCAACGCCGAGATGGTGTGGTGCCAGGAGGAGCCCAAGAACATGGGCGCCTGGTCGTTCATCGATCCGTATCTGGAATGGGTTCTGGCGCATATCGACGCCAAGCATCAGCGGGTGCGCTACACCGGCCGGCCGGCCGCGGCATCGCCGGCAACCGGGCTGATGTCGAAGCATCTTGCCCAGCTTGCCGCCTTGCTCGAAGACGCGCTCGGTGAATAGAACAGAATTGGGCGAATAGAACCTCAAACGAGACAGAACGGACAGGCACAATGGCTACCGAAATCCGCGTTCCCACTCTCGGCGAATCCGTCACCGAGGCGACCATCGGCAAATGGTTCAAGAAGGTGGGCGACGCGATCGCCGCCGACGAACCGCTGGTCGAGCTCGAAACCGACAAGGTAACGGTGGAAGTGCCGGCGGCCGGCGCGGGAACGTTGAGCGAGATCGCCGCCAAGGAAGGCGAAACGGTCGAGGTCGGCGCGCTGCTGGGCATGATTTCGGCGGGCGACGGCGCCAAGGCGGCGGCTCCCGAAGCCAAGGCCGCTCCGGAGAAGCAGCAGGCTGTGTCGCAGGCCTCGTCGCCGAATGCCGCGTCCACCGTCAAGCAGGCAGCGGCCGAGACCGCCCGGATCGCCGGTGATGCCGGCCCGATCGAGGCGCGCACCATGCCGCCGGCGCCGTCGGCCGCCAAGCTGCTGGCGGAGGCCAATCTCGCGGTCGACCAGGTCCCGGGCTCCGGCAAGCGTGGCCAGGTGCTGAAAGGCGATGTGCTCGACGCGATCGCCAGGGGCGCGCCGTCGCAACCGGCCGAGATGCCAAAGGCGGCCCCTGTCGCTGCGCGCGCGCCGACCTCGGGTGACGATGCTGCCCGCGAGGAGCGCGTGCGCATGACCAAGCTGCGCCAGACCATCGCGCGCCGGCTCAAGGAAGCGCAGTCGACCGCCGCCATGCTGACCACCTTCAACGAGGTCGACATGTCAGCGGTTATGACGCTGCGGACCAAGTACAAGGACGTGTTCGAAAAGAAGCACGGGGTGAAGCTCGGCTTCATGGGCTTCTTCACCAAGGCCGTCACCCACGCGCTGAAGGAGATCCCTTCGGTCAATGCCGAGATCGACGGCACCGACATCATCTTCAAGAACTATGCCCATATCGGCGTCGCCGTCGGCACCGACAAGGGCCTTGTCGTGCCGGTCGTGCGCGACGCCGACCAGATGTCCATCGCCGAGATCGAGAAGGAGATCGGCCGGCTGGGTCTCGCCGCGCGCGACGGCAAGCTTTCCGTCGCCGACATGCAGGGCGGCACGTTTACGATTTCCAATGGGGGCGTTTACGGGTCGCTGATGTCGACGCCGATCCTCAACGCGCCGCAGTCGGGCATTTTGGGCATGCACAAGATCCAGGACCGGCCGGTGGTGGTCGGCGGCCAGATCGTGATCCGGCCGATGATGTATCTGGCGCTCTCCTACGATCACCGCATCGTCGACGGCAAGGAAGCGGTGACCTTCCTCGTGCGCGTCAAGGAAAGCCTGGAAGATCCCGAGCGGCTGGTGCTCGATTTGTGATCGGAGCTCATCGGCATGAGCGGCTGGCTGAAACGGTTCGGGTTTGCGCTGGGTCGAGCCCTTCGGATTTCTCGGGGACCTGCCCCGGTCGCTGCCCCTTCGCCGGAGAAATCAATTGAATGGGGTCCGCCGACGGAAAACAGCAATCTCGGTGTCTTCGCTCTCAGCGAAGCCGAGATGGCGGAACGGAAGATCATCGTCACCGCGATCGGTGAGCTTGAGCTACCGACTGGCGAAATCATTGCTTGCGATCCATTGATTACCGGGCTGGAACGGCCTGTGTTTAGCCGCAAGGTCAGACCGGGATGCTATCCAGTCACGTTGCTTGAGGCGCAAGGCCGTATTGCCGCAGCGGTGTTGCGGTTTGACACCGGCTTGCCAGTGCGGTGGGAATTGGCTGCCTTCGTTCGGGACGTTGGCACGTCGTCCTGGAAGTCTGGATTTATTGTCGATGACAATGTTGCTTCGTTCATGGACAAGTCGATTCAGACGCTGGTGTCCGACCAGGAGGAACTCGACGGCTATCTTGCTGACGTTGCATGCTCGTTCGACAGGTTTCGCATGGATAATCCGGTTGATGGAAATCCGCTCAATATAGCCGTGTTCAACACTGGCTTCGGTGATGGGAATTATTATTCCTTCTGGGGACTGGACGCGGCCGGCGAACCACTTCTCCTGGTGACTGACTTCGAAGTGCTCGAAAACGCCGACGGCCGAGACGGCAAGCAGGCGAACTGATGACGCATGGCACCTCGCCCTTGATCGGATTAATGGCTGCGTCGATGGCTCTCACAGCAGGGACTTTCAATGCCCATGCCGCCTGCCCGCTCGAACTCGCCGTCTATGGCGATGCCGAAAGCGAGGCCGGCATCGATTTCAGGCCGACGGGAGAATCGGCCGTTGTCACCAACACGTTCAAGATGGTGCTCGACAATAGCGTCGTGCTCGACGGCATCGTCATGTGGACGGAAGGGGTGGCGCGGCCGCATGGCTCGCTGATGTACAAATGCCCGACCGGCGACGTCACCGGTGACGAGCTCGCCGCCTGCACGGTGTGGGAGGGCGTCGTCTACAGTTCCGACGACCAGGGCAAGATCGCCTTGCTGCCGGCCGAAGGCGTCGACGCGCCGAAGACGCTGATCTTTCCCGACCTCGGGCCGTCGCTGCAAATGTCGGCGGCCTATGGTGAGAACGGGTTTTCGAAAGTGCCGTGGGATGTCTTTGCGCTGAAGGGTTGCCAGGAATGAGCGACGCACAAAAGGTTCTGCTGGTCACCGGTGGCAGCCGCGGCATTGGCGCCGCCATCTGCCGGCTGGCGGCTGCGGCCGGCTACCGTGTGGCGGTCAACTACGCGTCGAACGAAAACGCAGCCAGGTCGCTGGTCGCCGAGATTGAAACGGGTGGCGGCGAGGCGCTGGCGGTCAAGGGCGATGTCGGGGTTGAAGCCGATGTCATGGGCATGTTCGAGGTGGTGGACCGCGCCTGGGGCCGGCTCGACGCCTTTGTCAACAATGCCGGCATCGTCGACGTCAAGGCGCGTGTCGACGAGATGAGTGCGGCGCGGCTTGAGCGCATGATGCGGATCAATGTCGTCGGGCCGTTTCTCTGTGCGCGCGAAGCGGTCAGGCGCATGTCGACCCGCCATGGCGGCAAGGGTGGCGCGATCGTCAACATCTCGTCCGCCGCATCGGTACACGGCTCGGCAGGCGAATATGTCGACTACGCCGCGTCGAAGGGCGCGATCGACACGTTCACCGTCGGGCTGGCCCGCGAGGTGGCGACCGAGGGCGTGCGCGTCAATGCGGTGCGGCCGGGCATCATCGACACCGAGATCCATGCGTCCGGCGGCCAGCCGGACCGGATCGCAAGGATCAAGGACATGCTGCCGATGAAAAGGCCGGGCACGGCGGATGAAGTGGCGCATGCGGTTCTCTATCTTTTGTCGGACGAAGCGTCCTATACGACGGGCGCGATCCTGAATGTGAGCGGCGGCCGTTGAGCGGCAGTGGCGAATCCGAAAGGCGAGAAGGACACCATCATGGCTTATGACGTCGTTATCATCGGATCGGGACCCGGCGGCTATGTCTGCGCCATCAAGGCGGCACAGCTTGGCCTGAAGACGGCGGTGGTCGAGAAGAACGCGACCTTCGGCGGCACCTGCCTCAACATCGGCTGCATCCCGTCCAAGGCACTGCTTTACGCCTCGGAGATGTTCGCCGAGGCCGGTCATTCCTTCGATACGCTGGGCGTCGAGATACCGGCGCCGAAGCTCAATCTGAAGAAGATGATGGCGCACAAGGACGCGACCGTGACGGCCAATGTCAACGGCGTCGCCTTCCTGTTCAAGAAGAACAAGATCGACAGCTTCCGCGGCACCGGCAAGGTGGTTGCCGCCGGCAAGGTGTCGGTGACCGGCGAGGACGGCGAGGTCGAAGAGATCGAAACCAGGAACATCGTCATCGCCACCGGCTCCGACGTCGCCGGCATTCCGGGCGTCAAGGTCGATATCGACGAGAAGGTGATCCTGTCCTCGACCGGTGCCTTGTCGCTGGACAAGGTGCCGGGCCATCTGGTGGTGGTCGGCGGCGGCGTCATCGGGCTGGAGCTCGGCTCGGTCTGGGCACGGCTCGGCGCCAAGGTGACCGTCGTCGAGTTCCTAGACACCATTTTGGGTGGCATGGACGGCGAGGTCTCCAAGCAGTTCCAGCGCATGCTTTCGAAGCAAGGAATCGAGTTCAAGCTCGGCGCCAAAGTCACCGGCGTCGCCAAGACCAGGAAGGGTGCGACCGTCACGTTCGAACCGGTCAAGGGCGGCGCCGCAGAGACCATCGAGGCGGATGCGGTGCTGATCGCAACAGGGCGCCGGGCCTTCGCGGATAGTCTCGGGCTGAAGGAAGCCGGGGTCGAGGTCGACGAGCGCGGCCGGGTCAAGACGGACGGTCATCTCAGGACCAATGTACCGGGCATCTTCGCCATCGGCGACGTCATCGCCGGGCCGATGCTCGCCCACAAGGCCGAGGACGAAGGCGTGGCGGTGGCCGAGACCATCGCCGGCCAGGCAGGCCATGTGAACTACGAGGTGATCCCGAGCGTCGTCTACACCAGCCCGGAAATCGCTTCCGTCGGCAAGACCGAGGAAGAACTGAAGAAGGCTGGCATCGACTACAAGGTTGGAAAATTCCCGTTCACCGCCAATGGCCGGGCGCGCGCCATGCTGCACACCGACGGTTTCGTCAAGATCCTGGCGGACAAGGCCAGCGACCGCGTGCTCGGTGTGCATATCGTCGGCTTCGGCGCCGGCGAGATGATCCACGAGGCGGCGGTGCTGATGGAGTTCGGCGGTTCGTCGGAAGATCTCGCCCGCACCTGCCATGCCCATCCGACGATGTCCGAAGCGGTGAAGGAGGCGGCGCTGGCCACCTTCTTCAAGCCGATCCATATTTAGAGCCGAGGGTATTGAACGCCCCGATTTCGTCATCCCAGGGCGGAGCAGGAGCGAAGCGACGTTGCCGAGACCCTGGGATCCATGCCGCGACATCGGAGCGTCGCTGCGATGCAGGTTCTGCACCGCCCGAACTCTGTGACAGCAGTCGCGGCATGGATCCTCGGGTCAAGCCCGAGGATGACGAATGCGCGTGGCGACATCCTGTTCAAAACAAAACGGCCCGCTTTTCAGCGGGCCGTTCGTCGTTGAAATCAGGAGCCCGATCAGTTGGCCGGTGCGGCAGGAGCCGGAGCGGGCGCCGGGGCTGGCGCGGGTTCGGCCGGTGCAGGCGCCGGGGCCGGCGCGGGTTCGGCCGGTGCAGGCGCTGCGGGAGCCGGCGCAGGAGCCGGTTCGGCGGGCTTCATCGGTTCAGCTGGAGCAGGCGCCGGTGTGCTGGCGGCCGGTGGTTCGGCAGGCGCGGGCGCCTCAGCCTTTCTTCCAAAAACATAGTAGGCGACAATGGCCAGGATAAGAACGACAAGGGCAATCAGCCAGCCACTGCCGCCGCCGCCCGCCTTGGGCGTGGGGCTCGGGGTGGTGAACGGGTCGTTGGGATTCGCCATAAAAGTGTCCTCCGTGGATGAAAGATATCAATCAACACACATCAACGCGCAATCGTTGAACGGGTTTCACATAGCGCCCGAAAACGCCGAAAGCAGGGCAATCTGCGCCTGAAAGCGTTTATCTGCAAGCATTTAACCGGCAGTTCCCCCGGAGATGGCGCCAAAACGAGCCATCGACCTTCCTTGAGCGATACGGACCGAGCCCTGTGCGCTGGCGATTCGCGCGAGGCTTGTGGAAGGCACCGGTGATTCGGCCTGCAACCCAGCCGTGCAGGTCAGCCTGCGATGGTGATGGCAGAGCCCGCCGGAGCGTGCGTCTGCGGGACAGACAGCGTGTTGGCGCCGGTCCGAACCGGGATTTCGGTCTGCATTCTGCCGGCGGCAAGCAGTGCGATGACGAGGAAGGACAGGAAAAACAGGACGTTGAGTGCGACAAGCAGCTTCAGCGACCCGAGAGCCGCGCGATCAGCGATGGCAATAGCATACTTCATGCCTCGTTTTTAGGCGCAAAAGGCAGCGAAACAGTTAACCGGCATTGCAAAATTGAATGCGTTTTCCGCTGCGCGCGAGGTTGCGGCCTCGCTTACGCCCGTGGATGGGATGCTTCGTAGATTTCGAGCAGCCTTGCGGTGTCGACGCCGGTGTAGACCTGGGTGGTCGACAGGCTGGCATGGCCAAGCAGTTCCTGGATGGTGCGCAGGTCGCCGCCACGGCCAAGCAGATGCGTGGCGAAGGAATGGCGCAAGGCATGCGGCGTCGCGGTGTCTGGCAGGTTGAGGGCCGAGCGCAGTTTCGCCATGTCGCGCTGGACGATGGCCGGGTTGAGCGGGCCGCCTCGGGCGCCGCGAAACAAAAGACCTTTGGGATCGATGTCGAAGGGGCAGAGCCGGCGGTATTCGGCGATGGCCCGCAACGCCACCGGCAGCACCGGCACCAGCCGCGTCTTGCCGCCCTTGCCGGTGATGCGAAGCACCGTGTCGCTGGGCAGGGCCAGCTCGGCGCCCGACAGGCCGAGCGCCTCGGAAATGCGCAGACCCGAACCATAGAGCAGCGTCAGCACGGCGGCGTTGCGGGCGGCGATCCAGGGTTCCTCGGCCAGTTGGCCTTCCACCGACACGACATGCTTGGCGTCGCTTGCCGTCAGCGGCTTGGGCAGCGACTTCGGCTGCCGTGGCGCGCGCAATGCCGCCGCGCCGGCGGCATTGGCAAGGCCGCGCCGCTCGAGAAAGCGCAGCAGCGAACGGATGCCGGCCAGGCCGCGCCCGAGCGTGCGGGCGCCGGCCCCAGCGTTGCGTCGGGCGGCGAGGAAGCCGCGCAGGTCGGCCGGGCGCAGATTGGCGATGTCGGAAATGCCCGGCGAACCGCCGCAATGGCCGGTCAGGAAGTGCAGGAACTGGCGCGTGTCGCGCTCATAGGCTTCCACCGTTTCGGGCGACAGCCGGCGCTCGCGCGCCAGCATCTTCAGCCAGCTTTCGCGGGCTGCCTGGAGGTCGGGCTTCGCCGGGATGAGGAATTCCTGCATGGCTTTCTCAGTTCCGGATCATTTTCCGGCAGCCGGGTTAGCAAGCGGTGAAGAGGCCGTCATTGAAATGACAATCGCGGAGGGTTAGAGCAGCACAAAGGATGTTTCTACCGATGAGCAAGCCGCAAAACCCCGTCCAGATGGCCGTGATCGGCGCCGCCCATGGCATCAAGGGCGAATTGCGCGTCAAGACCTTCACCGGCGAGCCGCTGGCGCTGGCCGATTACGGCCCGCTCTACGCCAGGGACGGGCGCGCCTTCCAGATCATCGACATCAGGCCCGCCAACACTGTCGTCGTGGTGCGTTTCAAGGGCGTCAGCGACCGCAATGCCGCCGAGGCGCTCGCCGGCACGGAACTGTTCGTCGACCGCTCGATGCTGCCCGACGACGGCGAGGAGGACGAGTTCTACCATGCCGACCTTGTCGGGCTCGAGGTCAGGGACGATACCGATGTCATCGGCAAGGTCGTGGCCGTGCACAATTTCGGCGGCGGCGACATCCTCGACGTCACGCTGGCGGGACGCAAAGGCGTGCTGATCCCGTTCACGCAGGCCGCCGTTCCCGACGTGTCGATCGCAGAGGGTTTTATCCGCGTCGATCCGGCCGCCGCCGGCCTCCTGGACGATGAGGATGGCGAGGCTCCCGGCCGCGAGGGCTTCGATC
>NZ_NWQG01000147.1:0-6184 GCF_002529485.1 Mesorhizobium sanjuanii | reverse complement strand
GGGGCAACCGGTGAGCTTTGCCGCCTCGGTGCTGACGCTCTATCCCGAGATGTTTCCAGGTGGGCTCGGCCTGTCACTCGCCGGGCGGGCGCTGGAAGCCGGCACATGGTCGCTGAAGACTATCCAGATCCGCGATTTCGCCAGCGACCGTCACCGCACCGTCGACGACACGCCGGCCGGCGGCGGCGCCGGCATGGTGATGCGCGCCGACGTTCTGGCCAGGGCGATCGACCATGCCTCGCCACCGGGCGATCAGCGGCCACGGCTGCTGATGAGCCCGCGTGGAAAACCGCTGACGCAGGTCCGCGTGCGCCAACTGGCCGCCGGCCCGGGCGCCGTCATTGTCTGCGGCCGCTTCGAAGGCGTCGACCAGCGGGTGATCGACGCGCGCGGGCTGGAAGAGGTTTCCATCGGCGACTTCATCCTGTCCGGCGGTGAACCGGCCGCCCTTGTTCTGCTCGACGCGGTGGTGCGGCTGCTGCCCGGCGTGATGGGCAATGCGATATCCGGCGATGAAGAGAGCTTCGAGAACGGCCTGCTCGAGCATCCGCATTACACGCGGCCGCAGGAGTTCGAGGGCAGGCCGATCCCCGAGGTTCTCACTTCGGGCAATCACAAGAAGATCGCCGCCTGGCGGCGTGCCGAGGCGGAGAAGCTGACGCAGGAGCGGCGGCCGGACCTGCCGGGCGCTTTGCCTCAGCCCTTGGCGAAATAATAGAAGGCGAGAAAGAGGCCGACCCCAACGACAAAGCCGCGCACGGCAATTTGCGGCACGCGCTTGGCGATCCAGACGCCGGCATAGCCGCCCAGCGCTCCGCCCGGGATCATGACGATGGCTTGCGGCCAGGCGACCACGCCGCCCGAGACGAAGACCAGGATGGCTATCGCCGCGATGACCACGGCCAGCATGTTCTTCAGCGCGTTCAGCCGGTGATAGTCGCCGGGCTGGGTAAGGCCGAGCGTCGCCAGCATCATGACGCCCATGCCGGCGCCGAAGAAGCCGCCATAGACGGCGGTCGCAAATTGAGCGAGCGAGCCGACGAGTGAACCCACCGACGCTTCATGCCCGGGCTTCGGGGCCGGCTTCAGCCATGGCCCGGCGCCGAAAAGCGCGGTCGCCGCCAGCAGCAGCCAGGGCACCAGGGCGCGAAACGACGGATTGTCGAGCGCCAGAAGGATGAGCGCGCCGGCCAGTGCGCCGAAAGCCGAGATCACACTGAGCAGCAACGCGCCGCGCCAGAAATGCTTGATATCGGCCCAGTATGCGAGCGTCGAGGTGATATAGCCGGGAAACTGTGTCACCGACGAGGTGGCGTTGGCGACGATCGGCGGCAAGCCGACCAGCGTCATGGCGCCAAAGGTGATGAACGTGCCGCCGCCGGCGACCGCATTGACGGCGCCTGAAGTAAAACCCGCGAGAAAAAGCAGGACCGCGTCGAAAACAGACATTGGGATGCCGCCGGAAAAAACTGTGCTTTGCCCGGCTTAGGAAGGTTGAAGGGCGGGCGCAACCCGCAGTGGACGATTGCGATGATGCCATGCGACCAAAAAAGACACGGCCAAGACGTGACAAAGCGCCGAAATAGCTGTATGTGCCCGCCCGTACCGGCAAGAACAATCTGCCGGACCCGTCAACAATGACGGTGTAGTCGCCCCTGCCCGATGTCTCCCGATACAATGTCTTGGGACAAAGGGCATAGCCGAGCGGTCAATGGAACTGCAAGGCGAGTGTCGGACGCTCTGACTGTCGGAAGAACAAGAAGTGGAATATTGAGATGGATCTCATCCGTCAGCTCGAGGCCGAACAGGCCGCCAAGATCGAAGCCAAGCGCAAGCTTCCCGAATTCCAGCCCGGCGATACCGTGCGCGTCCAGGTCCGCGTGACCGAAGGCACCCGCACCCGCGTCCAGGCCTATGAGGGCGTCGTCATCGCACGCTCCGGCGCCGGCTTCCAGGAAAATTTCACCGTCCGCAAGATCTCCTACGGCGAAGGCGTCGAGCGCGTGTTCCCGGTCTACTCGCCGATGCTCGAGGGCGTCGAGATCGTGCGCCGCGGCAAGGTGCGCCGCGCCAAGCTCTATTATCTGCGCGACCGTCGCGGCAAGTCGGCCCGCATTTCGGAAAACACCGGCGTGCGTGCTCGCAAGCTGAACGACGAGGAGCGCGATGCGCTGAACGCCGAGAAGGCCCGCATCGAGGCCGAGAAGGTGGCCGCCGCGCAGGCGCTGGCCGCCGAGAAGGCAGCGCAGGACGCCGCGGAGAAGAAGGCCGCCGACGAGGCCGCCAAGGCCGCCGCCTCTGCAGCCGAGGCGACTCCGGCCGAATAAGACTTCAAGAAACGTGCTTTGGGAAAAGGCGGCTTCGGCCGCCTTTTTTCGTTCACTGAGCTGTGAAGTCCGTCCTTCTGAAAAATCGGGCGCAGCTGTTGACGCCCTATCATATAGCGTACTAAATAATCGTACACAAACTAATTGGAGAAGCGAAATGTCAGCACTTTATACCACGCAGGCCCGCGTCACCGGCGGCCGCGCCGGCCATGGCGAGACCAGCGACGGCCTGCTCAAGGTCGGTCTTGCCTTGCCGAAGGAACTCGGCGGGCAGGGTGGTGCCACCAATCCCGAACAGCTCTTCGCCATTGGCTATGCCGCCTGCTTCGAAAGCGCCATCCGCTTTGTCGCGCGCAAGCAGAAGCTGCCGTTGACCGATGCGTCGGTGACTTCCACAGTCAGCCTGCTTCCCAATGGCGAGGGCTTCAAGCTCGGCGTCGCGCTTGCCGCCGAGACGAAAGGCCTTGATCAGGCCGCCGCGGAAGCGCTTGTATCGGAAGCACACAAGATCTGTCCCTATTCGAACGCCATCAGGGGCAATGTCGAGGTGGCGCTTTCGACAAAGGCAGCATGACGACCAGAACCGAAATCGGAACCAGCGAAATCCCGGCGCCAGACGGCGGGACTTCTGCCGTGCCGCGGCTCGACCAGCAGCTTTGCTTCGCGCTCTACACGGCGAGCGGGTTGATGACCAAGCTTTACCGGCCGCTGCTCGACCCGCTCGGTCTCACCTATCCGCAATATCTGGCGATGCTGGCGCTGTGGCAGCGCGCGCCGAGCACGGTCGGCGACCTCGGCGAGGCGCTGGGCCTGGATTCGGCGACGCTGACGCCGCTGCTCAAGCGGATGGAGGCGAACGGTCTGGTCACGCGCCGGCGCGATCCCGCCGACGAGCGCCGCGTGCTGGTCGAACCTACGGCCGAAGGCCAGGCGTTGCGGGCACGCATGAAAGATGTGTCGGCGGGCCTCGCCTGCGGCATGCCGCTTGAGCCTGAAGAGCTGAAGTCGCTGCACCGCACCTTGACGGGATTTATCGGCAAGCTGCGTGACGCGACGTCACCATCCTGACCCGTCATTTGACAGTTTCCCTCGTGTCCGAGTGCAGCCTGGCTTGCCGTCGCTGATCACGGAATAATGCCGTCTTGAAGGGGTTCTAAAACCGCGCCGGCTGAAGCCATTGGAATCCGCTTCACCCGGCCTTAAGCACCGGACCGGCTTGCAAGCTGTCTGCGGACGGATAAAGTCGCGCCCGGATTTTCATGTGAGCCCGGCTCTATGCGGGGCTTTTCACCCTGGAGCGTGTCATGACCAAATCGAAACTGCTGCTGGCTGCGCTGGCGGCCTGTCTTCTCGCACCCGTTGCCGCCTGGGCCGCCGATGCGCTGCCCGACCTCGGCGGCAAAAAAGTGGTGGTGGTGACCGAAAACGCCTATCCGCCGCTGCAGTTCATCGACGCCAAGACCGGCAAGCAGATCGGCTGGGAATATGACGCCATGGACGAAATCGCCAAGCGGCTGAACTTCAAGGTCGAGTACCAGAACACCTCCTGGGATGCGATGATCCAGGCGGTTTCCGACAACCAGTACAACATCGGGATGACCGGCATCACCATCAAGGACGACCGCAAGGAGAAGGTCGACTTCTCCGACCCCTATATGCGCTCGGAGCAGTTCATGCTGGTGCGCGGCGATGAGAAGCGTTTCACCGACGCCAAGACGTTCGGCGCCTTCAAGGAGGGGCTGATTGGCGCGCAGGCCGGCACCACGCCTTTTTACACCGCCGTCTACAGCGTGCTCGATGGCAATGAGCAGAACCCGCGCATAAAACTGTTCGAGACGTTCGGCGCCACCGTGCAGGCGCTGAAATCAGGCGATGTCGATGTCGTCTTGACCGACGGCACTGCGGGCAAGGGCTATGTCGACGCCTCCGAAGGCAAGCTCAAGCTGATCGGCGGCCCGCTCGGCACCGAGGACTTCGGCTTTATTTTCCCCAAGGGGTCCGACTTGGTGAAGCCGGTCAACGCCGCGATCGTGGCACTCAAGGCCGATGGCACGCTCGATGCGCTGAACAAAAAGTGGTTCCTTGATTACAAGATGGGGCAGTAGTTCGTCTTGCATGACGATTGCGCGCTAGAACGCTCACCGACTTTGCTCTACGAGGCCCCCCTCTGTCCTGCCGGACATCTCCCCCTCAAGGGGGGAGATTGGATGTCACCTCAGCTTTCGCCAATCTCCCCCCTTGAGGGGGAGATGTCCGGCAGGACAGCGGGGGGTGCCTTGGCACCATGCCTTCGCGATGTCTGCTTTGTCGGCGCTGCCTGATGGCAGCGGCACCTTCCACCGCCAAAACCGACTTCCCCTGGTGGCTTGCGGTGGCCGTGGCAGTCGCCGTGGCGGCAGCCCTTTTCATCACGGCCAGCGACCTCTATGCCCAGGTTTTCGCCACCGTCTCCAAGGGCATCGGCATCACCGTCTTCGTCACTGTGGTGGCCTTCGCGCTGGCCTCGGCAATCGGGCTCGGCATTGCGCTGATGGGGCTGTCCAACTCGCGGTGGCTGCGCCAGATCGCCCGCTTCTATGTCGAAATCATCCGCGGCGTGCCGATCCTGGTGCTGTTGTTCTGGATCGCCTTTGCCGGCGCGCCGGCCTTCGTCGCGGCATGGAACGCGGTGACCGCGCCGTTGCAAAGCGCCGGCCTGCTCGGTGAACTCATGGTTCGCGACGTGTCGCTGCTGTGGCGCGCCATCATGGCGCTGACCATCGGCTATTCGGCGTTCATTTCGGAGGTGTTCCGCGCCGGCATCCAGGCGGTCGAGAAGGGCCAGATCGAGGCGGCGAAGGCGCTCGGGCTGACGCGCGCGCAGCGCTTTCGTCTGATCGTGTTTCCGCAGGCGATCCGCACCATCCTGCCGCCGCTCGGCAACGACTTCGTCGCCATGGTGAAGGATTCCTCGCTGGTCTCGGTGCTGGGTGTCGCCGACATCACCCAGATGGGCAAGATCTACGCCGCCGGCTCGTTCCGCTTCTTCGAGACCTATTCCATCGTCGCCTATATCTACCTCATACTGACCGTCGGCCTGTCATTGGCCTTGCGCGCGCTAGAGAAACGGCTGCGCCGCCAGCATGAGGAATAGAAGGCAAGCGAAGACGGCGCTACATCAGGGAAAAGCCAATGCGGGAGAATCCCATGATCATCGACAAGGCCAGTGCCGCGCTGGATTCGGTCTATACCGCCGAGACGCCGGAAGCCTTGGCTGGCGCCTATGCCGCATGGGCCGCGACTTATGACAGCGAGACCGCGGCGCTCGGCTATCTCCTGCCGTTCCTGATCACCGCCTGGGTGGCGCGCCATGTGCCGGCAGGCGAAGGCCCCCTGCTCGACGCCGGCTGCGGCACCGGCCTGTCTGGGCCGTCGCTCAAGGCGCTAGGCTATCACGACATTGCCGGGCTCGATCTGTCGGACGACATGCTCAAGATCGCTGGCAGCCGGCAGGCCTACAGCGAGCTGAAGAACGCGATGCTCGGCGGGCCGCTGCCCTGGCCGGACGGCCATTTCCGCGCTTTCTTCTCGACCGGCGTGTTCACCATCAGTCACGCGCCGGCTTCCGGCCTGCATGAACTGGTGCGCGTCACGAAAAAGGGCGGCCACGCCATCTTCACCGTCCGCGACCAGGTGTTCGAGAGCGGCGGGTTTCAGGCTGTGTTCGGCGAACTGGAGCGAGCGAAGAAATGGCGGCCGGTCGAGGAAAGTCCCTGGTTCCGCTGCTATGCGATCGCCGAGCCGGATGCGCTGGTCAAGACGTTCGTGTTTGAAGTGGTTTGAGTAAGCCTGGCGGTTGTTCCTCGCCCCCGCAAAGC
>NZ_NWQG01000146.1:0-4388 GCF_002529485.1 Mesorhizobium sanjuanii | reverse complement strand
ACTTCGTGGGGCGAGGAACCAGGTTCTGCGAAGGCGGCCGCGATTGCCGAAAACCCAAAACATTGATATGAGCCACGCCATGGAAGAGCTTTTTGGCGATCCGGCCTACAAGGGTTTCGTGCTGCAGGACAGAAAACGCCTGCCGTCGCGATTCTCCGCGCGCGTTTCCGGCGCGCTGACCAGCCGACTTCGCTGAATCGTTTTTCGCCGGGCCGGCCCGGCGCCCTGCCCCTTCCTATTTTCATATCGACGGATTTACGCAAATGAGCGCACCGCGCACCCTCTACGACAAGATATTCGACGACCATGTCGTCGACCGCCAGGACGACGGCACTTGCCTGCTCTATATCGACCGCCATCTCGTCCATGAAGTGACCAGCCCGCAGGCTTTCGAAGGGCTGCGCATGAGCGGCCGCAAAGTCCGGCATCCGGAAAAGACGCTGGCGGTGGTCGATCACAATGTTTCGACCTCGCCCGAGCGCAAGTTCGGCATCAAGAACGAGGAAAGCCGTATCCAGGTCGAGGCGCTGGCCAGGAACGCCAAGGATTTCGGTGTCGAATATTATTCCGAGAACGATATCCGCCAGGGCATCGTCCACATCATCGGGCCGGAGCAGGGCTTCACGCT
The DNA here is from genome assembly GCF_002529485.1 of Mesorhizobium sanjuanii. NCBI lineage: Bacteria > Pseudomonadati > Pseudomonadota > Alphaproteobacteria > Hyphomicrobiales > Phyllobacteriaceae > Mesorhizobium > Mesorhizobium sanjuanii. The sequence goes on along the minus strand of NZ_NWQG01000146.1, from coordinate 3,760 downwards.
GCCGGGCATGACCATCGTCTGCGGCGACAGCCACACCTCGACGCATGGCGCTTTCGGCGCGCTGGCGCATGGCATCGGCACGTCCGAGGTCGAGCATGTGTTGGCGACGCAGACGCTGATCCAGCGCAAGGCCAAGAACATGCTGGTGCGCGTCGATGGCGTACTGCCGGAAGGCGTCACCGCCAAGGACATCATCCTGGCGATCATCGGCGAGATCGGCACCGCCGGCGGCACCGGCTATGTCATCGAATATGCCGGCGAGGCGATCCGTTCGCTGTCGATGGAAGGCCGCATGACGATCTGCAACATGTCGATCGAGGGCGGCGCGCGCGCCGGCCTGATCGCGGCGGATGAGACGACCTTCGCCTATGTCAAGGACAAGCCGCGCGCGCCCAAGGGCGAGGCGTGGGATGCAGCACTTGCCTACTGGAAGACGTTGCAGTCCGACGAGGGCGCGCATTTCGACAAGGTCATCGTGCTCGACGCGGCCAAGCTGCCGCCGATCGTCTCCTGGGGCTCCTCGCCCGAGGATGTCGTGTCGGTGCAAGGCATCGTGCCGAACCCGGACGACATCACTGATGAGAACAAGCGCACCTCCAAGCAGCGCGCGCTGGACTATATGGGGCTGACGCCGGGAACCAAGATCACCGATATCTCGCTCGACCGCGTCTTCATCGGCTCCTGCACCAACGGCCGCATCGAGGATTTGCGCGCCGTCGCCAAGGTGGTCGAAGGCAAGAAGGTCAGCCCGCATGTCGATGCCATGATCGTGCCGGGCTCGGGACTGGTCAAGGAACAGGCGGAGGCCGAAGGGCTCGACAAGATCTTTGTTGCCGCCGGGTTCGACTGGCGCGAGCCGGGCTGCTCGATGTGCCTTGCCATGAACGACGACCGGCTGAAGCCACATGAACGCTGCGCCTCGACCTCAAACCGCAATTTCGAAGGTCGGCAAGGTTTCAAGGGCCGCACCCATCTGGTGTCGCCGGCGATGGCGGCGGCGGCGGCGATCGCCGGCCACTTCGTCGACATTCGTGAGTGGAAATAGATTTGGCGCGGCTGGAAACAGCTCCAAACTTCATCTGTGAGGCATGAACATGCAGGCCCGAGCCGAGTCCGGTTCGGGCCTTTGCTTCAGCCGGGGCGTCTGACGAATTCGTGGAATTCCTCCCGCCGGCCGGGCTCATCCTTCGCGACGACCAGCGCCAGCTCAAGTTCGTCGAACAGCCTGAACCATTCGTCCCATTCGACCAGTTCGTAGCCGCCGGCATTGACCGGTCGTTCGGCCTCGTCCTGGTCCTGATAGGCATGCTGGCCGAAGACCAGTCTTAGCATCGCCTGGGTTCCGGTTTCGGGCGACACGTCCACAATCGCCGGAAATCCAGCGCGAGCGGCCGTCCATGAACGAATTGCCTCGTGATCGGTCAGCATGATCGTGTCGGCCATCGAAGCTTCTCCCTTGAGGACAAATGATTGCTGTCGGGAAACGCCAACCGCCGTTCTCCAGTTCCGCGCGCGATACAAACCCGGCTTGCCGCATATTCGAATTTGCTTAACCGCTTGTTTGGTCTTCCGCCTTAAGGTCTTCCCGTAAGCGAGGGGAAGTCATAGTCCTTTGGACACCGGTCTGCTGATAGCGTTGCTCAACCCAACGATCGCGCTGGCGCTCGGCGCGTCGTTCCTTGTTCTATGGCTTTATCAACGCCATCGCCCCTATCTGGTCGCCCTTGCCGCGGCCTACTCGCTTTCGGCGGCCGGCTTCCTGTTTCAGGCCTTCACACTGCCCATCGGCCTGATGCCATCCAAGTTGCTCTCCATTACATGCTTCACCTTTGCCTCCTGCTGTTTGTGCAGCGCGGTGGTGGCGCGCTATGGGCGGCGCGTCCCTTATGTGGGGATTGGCGTCCTGGCGGGCGGCGGGCTAGCCAGCTCTCTGCTGGTTCATGTTCGCCCAGCCCGATCTCACCTGGCGGATCCTGGTGATCAATTTCGCCTTCGGCGGCCTCAGCCTGCTCGTTGCCGCCGAACTGCGCGTGGTGCGCAACGAGGGTCCGACGGAAATGATCCTGTTCGTGCTGTCGCTGCTTTCCGGGCTCAACTTCTTCGTGCGCACCTTGATCGTCATCATCGCGCATGGACGGTTCGACAACTATGCCGACCTCTACACCTCGTCCTACTGGACGACTGCACTTCTGTCGCATGCGCTGCTGTCGCTGCTGATTGCGCTTTGCCTGATCTGCGCGGCTGGGCTCGACGTGATGAAGGCGCTGAAGACCGAGACCCACACCGATTCGCTGTCGGGCCTGCTCAACCGCCGCGGCTTCGAGGAGCGCGCAACGCTAGTCCTTCAGCACTGCATCACGGCCAGGTTGCCGGTCGCGCTGGTGCTTGCCGACCTCGATCATTTCAAGGCCCTCAACGACCTGCATGGGCATGCGGCGGGCGATCGCGTGATCGCCGACTTCGCCGCCAAGTTTCGGTCGGCCGCCGGCGCACGCGGCATTGCCGGCCGTATCGGCGGCGAGGAGTTCGCGGTGCTGCTGCCGCTGAGCGACCTTGCCGCAGCAAGACTGTTCGCCGAAGCCGTGCGCACGCTGCACTCGGCGGGCAGCGTTGACGGCCTGCCTCCGGGCACCAGGGTGACCGCGAGCTTCGGCGTCGCGGCCCGCACCAGCCATGAAGGGCTGGAGTTGTTGATGCACCGCGCCGACGAGGCGCTCTACGAGGCCAAAAGAAGTGGCCGCGACAGCGTGCGCCTGTTCCAGGAGCGGCCAGAAATGGTCGTCGTTCCGGCGGCACTCAAGGCCGGCCTATCCTCGGCCTAGAGCCGGATGATTTCAGGTAAAGTCGACCTGAAATCTGAGTCCGGCTCTAAACCAAAGAGATAGAGCATGATGTCGTCCGAAAACCGCCTTTTCGGCATCATGCTCAAGTGCTGCCGTTAACGTCTTTTTCGGCCATCGGTGATTTGCTGTCGCGCCGGGGGCGTGGAAAACCATATGGGCGGCGCAAACTTCATCCTTGCAATCAACCTGTTCGTCGCAGGCTTGCTGGCAGCGGCCTTCATGGCGATCACGTTCTACGATGTGGGGCGGGCGTCAGCGCGCTGGCTGGCCTTCGGCTATCTGCTCGGGATGGCCTACTATGCCATCGAATTCGCCATTCCGGTCTTCGACAATGCGCGGCCCGCGGTCGTCGCGGGCTTCTCGGTTTTCCTGGGCGCCACCATCGCCTTCAATGGCGGGCTTGCCCATAAATACCAGGTGGCGCCGCCTTGGACGCCGATGCTGGTCTTCCTGGTTGCGGCCTCCATCGCCGTCTATGCAGTACAGGATCTGCCGCGTCAGTCGCTGGCCCGCATGATGGCCTACCAGCTGCCCTATGCCGCCATGCAATTCGTCGGCCTCGGCATCGTCTGGTCGTCCAGGCAAAGACGCGACCGGCTCGACCATGTGCTGATTGCCGTTCTGGGCGCCAGCGCCCTGCAATTCGTGTCAAAGCCGTTCATTGCCGCCGCGCTGGGCGGCTGGGGCGCCAATCCGCAGGCCTATCTGCGAAGCAATTACGCCCTGGTGTCGCAGTCGCTCGGCACCATGTTCGCCCTGGCGATCGCGCTTCTCATCCTGGTCATCATGGTGCGTGACGTGCTGGCCGAGGTCAGGTCGCGATCGGAGATCGATACGCTGTCAAGGTTGCTCAACCGCGGCGGGTTCGAGCGCCATGCCGAGCGCGCCATGCGTGAGGCCGCGCGCAAGGGTATTCC
>NZ_NWQG01000145.1:0-13829 GCF_002529485.1 Mesorhizobium sanjuanii | reverse complement strand
TTTCAAGAATATCAACGACAATTTCGGCCATGCATCCGGCGACCGGGTCATCGAGGCCTTTGCCGGTTTGCTGCGCGAGGCGGCAGCCGACCATCACGTCGCCGGCCGCCTCGGCGGCGAGGAATTCGCCATTATCTTGCCGGGAACCAACCTCGCCGCCGCCCGGCTCTTCGCCGAAGGCACGCGCAATGCGTTCGGCACGCTGCCGGTCGAAGGGCTGCCGCAGGATCATCGCTGCACGGCGAGCTTCGGTGTCGCCGAACTTCAGCCAGGCGAAGGTTTCGCCGGCCTGACGCAGCGCGCCGACGAAGCGCTCTATCAGGCCAAGCGCGGCGGGCGCGATCGCGTACGCATCTCGCTCGGCCCGGTCCAGCCGGTCGCCAATACGGGTAGGGGCGTAGAGGTTAACGGCAGGGGCTGAGTTCGGGCATCTCGCCGTCGGAAAGGCCGTACATATAGCTGCGGCCCTTCACGAAAACCGGTGGCCTGTAGCAGTCGCGGCCGGAGACATCGTCGGATTCGTTTTCATAGACGACGCTGGGCTGGCCGGCGCCGGTGTAGTCCGACAATTCCTTGGCCAGCTTGCCCTCACCGACGAGGATGCGCTTGTAGCCGGCGGCGCTCTCGATGACGAGATTGCCGAAGGAATCGGCATAGACGCGGTCGCGATGGCCTTCCGCGAGCGCCGGCACGGCGAAGCCAGTGGCCAACGCCACCAGGACAAGCGCCGGAAGGCGCGATCTGCCTGAATTCGAACGCATGGCATCCCTCCTTGGTTAGGGGCAAAGCCTCCTCGAATCAGAAATTAACCTTTTATTAACCTTTGTTAAGAGGGCAACCTCGTTTGACCCAAGGTCTCGGCAAACATGGTTAATATCCGGCGGCCCAACCGGCTGCGGCCATCATTCGGCCATGCTTGCCCGCACCATCGCGGCAGGTACCAAAGGCGGTTGAAAGTGTGTCGCCGGGCGACCTTGAACTGGCATGGCGGCTGTTTTGCTGCCCGAGGAGGACAGGGTATGGCGTTATACCGGACGGTTCGGATGACGCTTGTCCTGTGCCCATTGCTGATTGCCGCGGCCTGCGTCTCGCAGACCAATGCGCCGAAAGCCGGAAATCCGGGCGCGGCCGACGCTGCCGCCGATCTGACGCCGCAGCCGCGCATAGCGACCTACAACTGCGCCGATGGCGGCAAGATGACAATTGAAAACCTAGGCACGTCGGTCCACGTGCTTGGCCCGGACGGCACCAGCGAGGACCTGCCGGCCTCGCCAGCCAATCAAAGCAGCCGTTTCGGCCAGGCGCATGACGCAATCGTGATCGACGGTCGTGAAGCGCTGGTGATGAAGGGCGGGAAGACGCCGCTGACCTGTAAGCGTTAATTGGCGCCAAGAGACCAGTTTCCCGCACAGCAGCGAACTTTGCGCCGGCTCTCGGTTGCCCCCTAATCGATTGAAGCAAAGACCGCCGCTTTTGTCAGACTAAATTACGTTTTCGAAACGGTTTTCTGGCTTTGACGCGGTGCAAAAAGAGCATTAGAAACCGGCTGTCCGAAGTCGCAACCGGAAGCGGTAATGCCGCATTCCCACCTGGGGCTCCAGAGACGTCGAACTGGGGGAGCCATGAGCAAATCACCAGCCACCCGCGCAACTGCCAGACGTGAACGGCCGCTTTCGCCGCATCTGAGCGTCTACCGGCCACCGGTCACCATGACGATGTCGATCATCCATCGCATCACCGGCGGCGCGCTCTATTTCGGCACGTTGCTGGTCGCTGTTTGGCTGATGGCGGCGGCAAGCTCGCAAGCCACCTTCGACTGGGTCAACTGGGCGTTCGGCTCGTGGCTGGGGCGGCTTGTGTTGTTCGGCTACACCTGGGCGTTGATGCACCACATGCTGGGCGGCGTGCGCCATCTGATCTGGGACACTGGCGCCGGCCTGGAAAAGCACACCGCGTCGAAGATCGCCTGGGCGACGCTGGCCGGCTCGATCGTGCTGACGCTGCTGATCTGGACCGCCGGCTACATGGCGCGGGGAGCCTGAGATGAGCGGCACCAACACCGACATGCGCACGCCGCTGGCCAAGGTCCGCGGCCTCGGCTCGGCCCGCGAGGGCACCGGGCATTTCTGGCGGCAGCGGCTGACGGCGATCGCCAACATCCCGCTGATCCTGTTCTTCGTCGGCTTCCTGATCGCACTCAACGGCCATGGCTATATCGAAGTGCGCGCGGCGCTCGCCAATCCATTCGTGGCGCTGGTCCTGGCGCTGGTGCTCATCTCCGGCCTCTACCATATGCGGCTCGGCATGCAGGTGATCATCGAGGACTATATTCATGGCGAGGGCATGAAGCTGGCGCTGATCGCGCTCAACACATTTTTTACAATAGCGGTCGGCGTCGCCTCGCTCTTCGCCCTGCTCAAACTGGCATTCGGAGGCTGATTTTGGCCAAGGACGCGAAAACAGCCAACCCGGCAGGCTATACCTATGTCGACCACAAATTCGACGTGGTGATCGTCGGCGCCGGCGGCGCCGGCCTGCGCGCCACGCTCGGCATGGCCGAGCAGGGCCTGCGCACCGCCTGCATCACCAAGGTGTTCCCGACGCGCTCTCATACCGTTGCGGCGCAGGGCGGCATCGCCGCCTCGCTTGCCAATATGGGCCCCGACAACTGGCAGTGGCATCTCTTCGACACGGTCAAGGGCTCGGATTGGCTGGGCGACATCGACGCGCAGGAATACATGGTCCAGCAGGCGCCTGCCGCCGTCTATGAGCTCGAGCACTACGGCGTGCCGTTCTCGCGCACCGAGGAGGGCAAGATCTACCAGCGGCCGTTCGGCGGCATGATGATGAATTTCGGCGAGGGGCCGCCGGTGCAGCGCACCTGCGCCGCGGCCGACCGCACCGGCCACGCCATGCTGCACACGCTCTACGGTCAGTCGCTGAAGAACAACGCGCAGTTCTTCATCGAGTATTTCGCGCTCGACCTGATCATGGAGCCAGACGGCACCTGCACCGGCGTCGTCGCCTGGAACCTCGACGACGGCACCATCCATCGCTTTTCGGCCAAGATGGTGGTGCTGGCGACCGGCGGCTATGGCCGCGCCTATTTCTCGGCGACCTCGGCGCACACCTGCACAGGCGATGGCGGCGGCATGGCCGCACGCGCCGGCCTCCCCCTTCAGGATATGGAATTCGTCCAGTTCCACCCGACCGGCATCTACGGCGCCGGCTGCCTGATCACCGAGGGCGCGCGCGGCGAGGGCGGCTATCTCGTCAATTCCGAAGGCGAGCGCTTCATGGAGCGCTACGCGCCGTCGGCCAAGGACCTGGCGTCACGCGACGTAGTCTCGCGCTGCATGACGCTGGAGATCCGCGAAGGCCGCGGCGTCGGGCCGAAGAAGGACCATATTTTTCTCCATCTCGACCATCTCGATCCGGCGGTTCTGCATGAAAGGCTGCCCGGCATTTCGGAATCGGCAAAGATCTTTGCCGGCGTCGACCTGACCAAGGAGCCGATCCCGGTGCTGCCGACGGTGCACTACAATATGGGCGGCGTGCCGACCAATTATTGGGGCGAGGTGCTCAACCCCACTGCCTTGAACCCGGACCAGGTGTCGCCCGGGCTGATGGCGGTTGGCGAAGCCGGCTGCGCCTCCGTCCACGGCGCCAACCGGCTGGGCTCGAACTCGCTGATCGATCTGGTGGTGTTCGGCCGCGCGGCGGCGATCCGAGCCGGCCAGGTGATCGACCGCACCTCGGCGATCCCATCGCCCAACGAGGCTTCGGTCGAAAAGATCATGGATCGCTTCGACAAGCTGCGCCACGCCAACGGCTCGACGCCGACGGCGGTGTTGCGCGAAAAGATGCAGAAGGCGATGCAGGAAGACGCGGCGGTGTTCCGCACGCAGGACTCGCTGGACAGCGGCTGCAAGCGCATTTCGCAGATCTGGGGCGAGCTCAGGGATATCAAGGTGTTCGACCGCTCGATGATCTGGAACTCCGATCTGGTCGAGACGCTGGAGCTGGAAAACCTGATGGCCAATGCCATAACCACGGTCCAAGGCGCGGCGGCGCGCAAGGAGAGCCGTGGCGCGCATGCGCGGGAAGATTTCTCGGCGCGCGACGACGCGGTCTGGCGCAAGCATACGCTGGCCCGGCTCAGCGAGGCCGGCGAGGTGACGCTGACCTACCGGCCGGTGCATACCGAACTGCTGCTCAAGGAAGCGGACGGCGGCATCAACCCGGCCAAGATCGCCCCCAAGGCCAGGGTGTATTGAGATGGTGCTGAAGCTCGTCATCCGAAAGGGTTTGAGGTAATGGTCGAACTCACGCTCCCCAAGAACTCGCAGATCAAGCAGGGCAAGACCTGGCCGAAGCCGGAGGGCGCCACCAATCTCAGGGAATACCGCATCTACCGCTGGTCGCCGGACGACGACGAGAACCCGCGCATCGATACCTATTTCGTCGACATGGACGATTGCGGGCCGATGGTGCTCGACGCGCTGCTCTGGATCAAGAACAAGATCGACCCGACGCTGACCTTGCGCCGCTCCTGCCGCGAAGGCATTTGCGGCTCCTGCGCCATGAACATCGACGGTTCCAACACGCTGGCCTGCACCAAGGGCTGCGACGACATTTCCGGCGCGGTCAAGGTCTATCCGCTGCCGCATATGCAAGTGGTGAAGGATTTGGTGCCCGACCTCACCAATTTCTATGCCCAGCACGCCTCGATCGAGCCATGGCTGAAGACGGTATCGCCGCAGCCGGCGAAGGAATGGCTGCAGAGCCATGAGGACCGCGAAAAGCTCGACGGGCTCTACGAGTGCATCCTGTGCGCCTGCTGCTCGACCTCCTGCCCGAGCTACTGGTGGAACGGCGACCGCTATCTCGGTCCGGCAACACTGCTGCAGGCCTATCGCTGGCTGATCGATTCCAGGGACGAGGCCAAGGGCGAACGGCTCGACAATCTCGAAGACCCGTTCCGGCTCTATCGCTGCCACACGATCATGAACTGCGCCCAGACCTGCCCCAAGGGGCTCAATCCGGCCAAGGCGATCGCCGAGATCAAGAAGATGATGGTGGAGCGAAGGGTTTAGGCTCGGCGGGATCGCCCACGACGACCTCGAACGCAGCGATCCTTCACGCCCCCCTCTGTCCTGCCGGAGATCTCCCCCACGGGTGGGGAGATTGCCGTCATCGCGGCTTTCGCCAATCTCCAAGGTTGAAGGATGACGCGCTGTCGGCGAAGCTGGCGATCTCCCCCCTCGTGGGGGAGATGTCCGGCAGGACAGAGGGGGGCGCTGTCCCGCCAGCTTCAAAAGGATAGCCAAGCCATGAGCGATGACCTTCCCATCCTCTCCCCTGTCGAAGCCCGCGTGCTCGGTTGCCTGATCGAAAAGAAGGAACTGACGCCCGATATCTATCCGCTGACGCTTAATGCCGCGCATCAAGCCGCCAACCAGAAGACGGCGCGCGAGCCGGTGATGGCATTGGAGCTCGGCGAGATCGCCAGGGCATTCGGCCAGCTCGAGCAGAAGGGTCTGGTCAGGCGCGCTTTCGCCTCGCGCGTCGAGCGCTATGAGCACACTGTCGCGCAGCACTTTTCGCTGACCTCGTCGCAGATCGCGGTGATCGGCCTGTTGCTGTTGCGCGGCGCGCAGACGGCGCATGAACTCTTGGCGCGGGCCGAGCGCATGGCGCGGTTCTCTTCCATCGAGGCGCTTCGCGGCGACCTCGACCTTCTGATCGGCCGCAGGCCGCCGCTGGTTCAGTTGCTCGACCGGGCGCCAGGCCAGCGCGAGGAGCGCTATGTGCATCTGCTAAGCGGGCCGGTGGAGGTGTCGGCTGTAGCGGCGCCATGGCAAGCGCCTCGGCCGGTGTCCGATCTCGAAGGCCGGGTGCGTGCACTGGAGGATGAGGTCGCCGCACTGCGCGCGAAGCTGGAAGCGCTGAGCGGCGGAGGCCGCTAACAAATCATTCGAGATGTCGGAGGGACAGCGCCCCCCTCTGTCCTGCCGGACATCTCCCCCACGAGGGGGGAGATTGAACGTCACCTCGGCTTTCGCCAATCTACAATGCTGCAAGAGGGCGGGACGGCGAAGCTGCCGGGCGCGAAGGATCGCCCACTCGCCGAAGGCTGGGCTTCAACCCAACTTCGCGTCGAGCGAGACATTTATGGCGCCGAGCGCCTTCGACACCGGGCAGCCGGCCTTGGCCATTTCGGCCAATTCCTGGAATTTCGCCGCATCGATGCCCGGCACCTTGCCGACCACCGTGAGCGCGCTGCCGGTGATCCCGGTGCCGGGAACCAGCGTGACGACCGCCTTGGCGTCGAGCTCATCGGCGGGTGTGCCGTTCTCGGCGAGGAAGTGGGAGAATTGCATGGCAAAGCAGCCGGCGTGCGCCGCGGCGATCAGCTCTTCCGGGTTGGTGCCGGATTTGCCGCTCTCGTCCTCGAAGCGTGCCTTGAACGAATAGGGCGTGCCTTTCAGGGTGCCGCTCTGGGTGTCGAGCGTGCCCTTGCCCTCCTTGAGATTGCCGTTCCAGACGGCGTTTGCGGTGCGATCCATGAAATCCTCCTTGGTTGTCCGGGTTGCGCCGGCCGGACGCCGGCGTTCTCCACGACTATAGCGCGGGCGCGGTCGAAGACCACCGCGCTCTTTTGCGCAGTCGCGCAAGTTGGCGGCGGGGCTGAATTTTTTTCCTGAAAAAATGTGCGTGCAAAAATGTCGACTTCCATCGGTCTCGACCGTCCTGCGGGCGGTCACGGATTTCGCGGCCGGATGGAGGTTCACATGGACGGCTTGTTTTTCGCACTGTGGAAGATGCCAGGTCGCAAAACCGCGCGGCAGGACGATTTTTGGCTGCATCCGCCGCCTTCCGGTTTCGGCCGGCTTCTGGCGGCGGTCGCCATCATCGGGGTCGCGGCATGCGTTCTCGATCACGCGGCGGCCGGCAAAGGCGCGGCTGACACCGTGGTGGCCGCATCCTATGGTTCCTCACAACAAGGGAGATAGACATGAAATATGTTTGCCTGGTCTACGGCGAAGAAAAAGATATTCACGCCATGACCCCGGACAGGTTGGCAAAGCTCGACGCCGATTCGCTGGCTTATGACAGGTCGTTGGACCAGCGGGGCAAGCTGATCATCGCGCAGGCGTTGCAGTCGGTGAAGACGTCGAAGTCGGTGCGGCGGCGCAAGGGCAAGCGTCTGGTCACCGATGGCCCGTTCGCGGAGACCAAGGAGCAGTTGCTCGGCTTCGTCATGATCGAGGCCGGGAATATCGACGAGGCGCTGGAGATCGCCGGCGCGATTCCGCTGGCCGAAATCGGCACCATCGAGGTCAGGGCGATCTACAACGTGCCGGGGTCATAGACAGAAACCGCTCTGAAGGAACGCCCCGGATTCTTCGATGGGCGCAACTTTTGCGTGTTGAAGCCAAACGCCACTTCTCTTATCCTCACCGAGGCTTGGGGGAATTCGGCATGCCTTTTCTGATTGCAGTACTTGGCCTGCTGGGCGCGGCGGCGTTCTGGTGGTATCGGATGAAGGCCATGAACGACGCCGCGCGTGAGGTCGCGGACGTCGTGGGCCGCGTCCAAGGGAATATTCGCCGCAAGAAGCTGCGCAAGCAGGCGGCGCTTTCGCCGCTGACGGCGATCGATGATCCCGTCGTGGCGGCCGCTACGCTGATCACCGCCATCGTTTCCGAGAATGGCCCGGTGCTGCCGCAGCGTGAAACCATTATCCGGTCGGTGATCTCGGAGATTGCCGACGACAAGAAGACCGACGAGGCTGTCGTCTATGCTAAATGGGCGGCGTCACAAATCGACGATGCCACGATCGTCATCGACAAGCTGGCGCCGTTCCTGCGCGAACGCCTCGATGTTAACGAAAGAAACGATCTGCTGCAGATGCTGAACCGCGTCGCATTAGGCGGCGATAAGAGCCTGCAGATAGCCGATCAGAGGATTCTGCGGCTGCGCCAAAAGCTTGGCTTCGAGGTCAACTGATCCAGGCGACCGTCGGTCTTTGAACGGAAGACAGTTGTGCCTACATCACTGGTGGGTACACCCAACCGTCAAGGCACAGATGGAAGCAATTGCCTACATGGCTGCGGAATTGGCCGATCTGATTGGCACGCTGTTTGGAGACAGGTTGCGCAATTCCAAGGCCGGCAGGTTGGTGATCGGCGTTCTAGTGGCGATTGTGGTCTCTTATTACCTTCTTTGGCTGCTAGATCGCTTCTCCTTTCAATAGGCGTGGCGTGTCGCCGGACAGTCCCGATGCCTGGCGGATGAAGAAGTCCTTCAGGCGCGGCATGCGCTCGACAAGGCCGAGGCCGATGTCGCGGACGGCGCGCAGCGGGCCGATGTCATTGGAAAACAGCCGGTTGAGCACGTCCGTGGTGACGCCCATCTGCACCGTGTCGAAGCGCCGCCACTGCTGGTAGCGCTCGAGCACGTCCAGCGCGCCGATGTCCTGGCCGAGCCGGTCGGCCTCAACCACCACTTCGGCCAATGCCGCGACATCCTTGAAGCCGAGATTGAGGCCCTGGCCGGCGATCGGATGGATGCCGTGGGCGGCATCGCCGACCAGCGCGATGCGGGGTGCTGCGAAGGCGCGGGCAAGCGTCAGGCCGAGCGGCCAGGCGCGCGGCTTGTCGGCGACGCGGATTTCGCCAAGCTTCAGACCAAAACGCAGTTCGAGCTCATGCTCGAAGACGAGATCGTCGCCATCGACCAGTTTGCGCGCATCCTCCGTCCGCTCGACCCAGACGATCGACGAGCGGTTGCCGTCCTTGCCAGGCTTCAGCGGCAATGTGGCGAAAGGGCCGGCCGGCAGAAAATGCTCTTCGGCGCGGCCATTGTGCGGGCGCTCGTGGGCGACGGTGCAGACGATGCCGGACTGGCCATATTCCCATTTCACCGTCTTGATGCCGGCCATGTCGCGCAGTTTCGAATTGACGCCGTCGGCGGCGACCAGCAGCCGCGCCTTCAGCGTCGCGCCATCGGCAAGATGCACGGTGACGCCGGCGCCGCTCGGATCGAAGGCGCTGACGGCGACGCCCTCGATAATGTCGATGCCGAGTTCTTCCGCACTGCCGCGCAAGGCGCCGTTGAGGTCCCTGTTGGCAACCATATGGGCGAAGGGTTCGCCAGGCGCAACCTCGCCGTCGAAAGTGAGAAACACCGGTCGCACCGGATCTGCCGTGCGCGAATCGGTGACGATCATCTCGGTGATCGCCTGCGCCTCCGGCGCGATCCCGGCCCAGACGCCGAGCTGGTCGAGCATACGGCACGCCGCCGCCGCGATGGCCGAAGCGCGGCCGTCCTTTTGCCAGACGCCGGCTGGTGCCGCGTCGACGACGGCGATGGCGAGGCTCGGGCGCGCCTGTTTCAGCGATACCGCGGCGGCAAGCCCGACATAGCCGGCGCCGGCAACCAGAACGTCGAGCGAGTTTTTTGCGTTCGCCTTGCGGTCCACCATGGCAAATTCCCTTCCGGCCAAATTCCTTCCGGCCTTGACTGCCCGCCATTCCTGTCGGAAACCGCCATAACACTTTTGCTGTAAGGGCGCGAAACATGACGGCGGCCATGGACGAGCTTCTCGACATTCTCGACCTCGAGAAGCTCGAACACAACCTGTACCGTGGTCGCAGCCCCAAACTCGACTGGCAGCGGATTTTCGGCGGCCAGACCATCGCCCAGGCGCTGGTCGCGGCGCAGCGAACGGTCGAGCCCGAACGCCACGTACATTCGCTGCACGGCTACTTCATGCGGCCCGGCGACACCAAGGTGCCGATCATCTACGAAGTCGACCGCATCCGCGACGGCGGCTCCTTCACCACGCGCCGCGTTGTGGCGATCCAGCACGGTCATGCGATCTTTTCGCTGGAGGCCTCGTTCCAGCAGGACGAAGTCGGCCTTGAACATCAGGTGCCGATGCCGCTGGACGTGCCGGCGCCCGACACATTGCTGTCGCAGCGCGAATTGCTGGGCAAGTTCGGCGAGGCCGTGCCCGACGGCATCAGGCGCTACTGGGAGCGCGACCGGCCGATCGAGATGAAGCCGGTGATGCTGAAGCACTATACCAGTCGCGAGAAACTGGAGCCGAAGCAGAACATCTGGATACGCACCACCGGCCCGGTGCCTGCCGACCGCGCTATCCAGGCAGCCGTGCTCGCCTATCTCTCCGACATGACGCTGCTCGATACCTCGACCTTCGCGCATGGCCGCGCCATCTTCGACCGCGACATCCAGGCGGCAAGCCTCGACCATGCCATGTGGTTCCACCGCAGCCATCCGCTTGACGACTGGATCCTGTACACGCAGGACAGCCCCTCGACGCAAGGGTCGCGGGGCTTCACGCGCGGTTCGCTGTTTGCCCGCGACGGCACGCTGATCGCCTCGGTTGCGCAGGAAGGCCTTATCCGGCTGAAGCGCCCGCCTGTGGAATAGGCATTTTCAAAAAATTGCCTATTTTTTAATCAGGCACAGTGCCGCAACACTGAACAACCGGCTGCTGATGGCCGGCTAATCTCTTTGTTTACAACACGTTAATGGGCTGCTTCGGCAATTGGCACGGAGCTTGAATCCTCGTGGGCACTCTCCGGCTCTCATGGGATCGGCGAAGTCGTGCAAACGCGGGGGACCCGCAACAGCAAAGGGTGAAACCTTATGAAAATCGTGATGGCAATCATCAAGCCGTTCAAGCTCGACGAGGTGCGCGAAGCGCTCACCGCAGTCGGCATCCAGGGCCTGACCGTCACCGAAGTCAAAGGCTACGGGCGTCAGAAGGGACACACTGAAATCTATCGCGGGGCGGAATACGCGGTCAGCTTCCTGCCGAAGATCAAGATCGAGGTCGCGGTGGGCGGCGACATGGTCGACAAGGCCGTCGAAGCCATCACCGCCGCGGCCAAGACCGGACAGATCGGCGACGGCAAGATCTTCGTCTTCGGCATCGACCAGGCCGTGCGCATTCGCACCGGCGAAACAGACACCGACGCGCTTTGAGCCGCGCACGTATTCCAATGGAGAGTTCAATGAATATTCCTTCCACCTTGAAATCAGCGGCGCGCACCGCGCTGCTGGGCGCGGCCACGCTCGCGGCGCTGGGCACTGTTGCCGCTTTTGCGCAGGAAGCAGCGCCGGCCGCCGCGGATGCAGCAGCAGCCGCCCCGGCGCCCGCGCTCGATACCGGAAACACCGCCTGGATGCTGACCTCGACGGCGCTCGTGCTGATGATGACCATCCCCGGCCTGGCGCTGTTTTATGGCGGCATGGTGCGCCAGAAGAACGTGCTCGCCACGGTCATGCAGAGCTTCGCCATCACCTGTCTGGTGTCGGTGCTGTGGTTCATGTTCGGTTATTCGCTGGCCTTCTCGGACGGCGGTAGCATGAATGCCTATGTCGGCGGGTTCTCGAAGGCCTTCCACCAGGGCATCACCACCGAGACGCTGTGGGCGCCGGGCGTGGCGAACATCCCTGAATTCGTCTTCTCGATGTTCCAGATGACCTTCGCCATCATCACCCCGGCGCTGATCGCCGGCGCCTTCGCCGAACGCATGAAATTCTCGGCGCTGCTCATCTTCATGGGCTTGTGGCTGCTGATCGTCTATGCCCCGGTCGCGCATTGGGTGTGGGGCGGCGGCTTCCTCGGCTCGGCCGGCGTTCTCGACTTCGCCGGCGGCACGGTCGTCCACATCAATGCCGGTGTCGCCGGCCTGGTCTGCGCGCTCGTTCTCGGCAAGCGCGAAGGCTACGGCACCACCAACATGGCGCCGCACAACCTCGTCTATTCGGTCATTGGCGCTTCGCTGCTGTGGGTCGGCTGGTTCGGCTTCAACGCCGGTTCGGAACTCGCAGCCGACGGCCTTGCGGGCGCCGCGATGATGAACACCCAGGTTGCCGCCGCCGCGGCGGGTCTCGCCTGGATGTTCGCCGAATGGATCGTCGCCAAGAAGCCCAGCGTGCTCGGCATCATCTCGGGCGCCGTCGCCGGCCTGGTCGCGGTGACGCCGGCTTCCGGTTTCGTCAATCCGACCGGCGCCTTCATCATCGGCATCGTTGCCGGCGTCCTGTGCTACATCTCGGCCGTCAAGCTCAAGCACATGTTCGGCTATGACGACTCGCTCGACGCCTTTGGCGTGCACGGCGTCGGCGGCATCATCGGTGCGCTGCTGACCGGCGTGCTCGCCGATTCGACGATCAACAGCCTTGGTGAAGGGGCCTCGCTGGGCAAACAGATCTACGGCATCGTCTTCACCATCCTGTGGACGGCGATCGCCACTTTCGTAATCCTCTATATCGTCAAGGCGCTGGTCGGCCTGCGGCCCTCCACGCAGGAAGAGGTCGAAGGCCTCGACATCAGCCAGCACGGCGAAGTGGTGCCGTAAGGGCGGCCGTGCATCCGGCGCCCGCAACGTCGCGGGCGCAGGAAAGATCCCGTCGTGACGCTCCCGAAAGGGGCTCACGCCTTGAGGCCCGGAGATGTTCCGGGCCTCTTTTTTTGCGCGCCGATGGCGGGGGCTGCCCGATCACAATCGCTTGATCAGACGCCCGATCGGCCGAAGGCCATGAAACATCGGTGTTGCCGGTCCCGAACTGTGGTGGCGATCGTCGTCAGGACGCTCGTGAAAAAGCCAGGGAAGGACCATTCCATGAACAATAGAAACATCTGCCTCAAGTCTGCCTGCCTCGGGGCACTTGCTCTTGCCATGGTCAGCGGCACGGCCTTTGCCGGCGCGCTCGACTCGCCGGACAATATGGCGCCGTTCTTCACCGATATCGGCATGAAAACCATGAAGCCGATGGCGGAGTTCAAGTCCGCTTTCATGGCGATGCCGATGGAAAAGCAGGAAGCGATGAAGAAGGAATGCAATGACGCGGCGATGAGCAAGCCGTATGCCGAATTCTGCGCCAATGTGCAGGCACTGGGCGGCGCCAACTAAATTAAGTGCGGACCAGGCTGAGGCCTGATTGATTTCGCTTCGGCCGAACGATGGCGGGCCAATGCCCGCCATCTGCGTCAGGCTGTATCGTCGGTTCACGAACGACTCAAGCGATCGTGATTCCGCGCCCGCTGCGCTTGCTGGTAGAACCCATCGCGATCCACCCCCCGGATCGATCTGCGGGCTAAATCCCACTTTTGCCCGTTCAAGATAAGGCCTCGCTGGCTCTGGCTCGCGAGGCTTTCTTGTTTCACGGGGCACCTCGTGCAATGTGCCGCTCAACCGCCGGTGATAAGCGACAGCGCTCTCAACCTCTTATAGTTAATGCGGCTTTAACCTTCCAGCCGATACTCTGGTGTCCGAATCTGCCGGAGTGCGTCATGCGCTCGGGCCGGGCAATGACAGACGGGGAAGAGCATGCGTTCAGGGGCTTCAGCACCGCTTGCGCTGGCCGATACGGGGCAGGGCATCCGGGCGTTCGCGCGGCGTCAGGTCGGCCGGCTGGTCGGCGCCGGCCTGTTTGCTCTGGTCGCCTTCGGCGTCGCCAGCCTTGCCACCTGGAACGTCGCCGATCCGAGCTTCTCCCACGCCACCGGCAACATCGTCACCAACGCCATGGGCTATGCCGGCGCTGTCTTTTCCGACATTGCCATGCAGTTCTTCGGGCTCGCCGCCGTCGCGGCCCTGGTGCCGGCGGTGATCTGGGGATTTCTGCTGTTTTCGGCGCGCGGCGTCGACGGGCTGCCGAAGCGCGGGCTTGCCTGGTTCGGCTTCGCGCTCACTGCCGCCGCGATTGCCGGCTGTGTGGTGCCGCCCAAGACCTGGCCGCTGCCAACCGGCCTCGGCGGCGTGTTCGGCGACATGGTGCTGCAT
>NZ_NWQG01000144.1:0-7348 GCF_002529485.1 Mesorhizobium sanjuanii | reverse complement strand
CCCTGGGGGCAGGGACCAAAGGGACCAAGCGGCCCGCAGGGCTCGCCTCCCGATCTCGAAGACATCATCCGGCGCGGCCAGGACAGGTTGCGGCGCGCACTGCCGGGTGGCGGCGGCGCCAGTCCCGCCGTGTTCGCGCTTATCGCGGCAGCGCTTATCGTGCTGTGGGCGTTCAAGGCGATCTACACCGTGCAGCCCGACGAGGTTGCGGTCGAACTGAGGTTCGGCAAGCCGAAGGCGGAGCTTTCGCAGCCCGGCCTGCACTTCCATTGGTGGCCCATCGAAACCGTCGAGACGGCCAAGATCGCCGAGCAGCTTGTCGATATCGGCGGCGGCAACACCAGCGGCGAAGGTCTGATGCTTTCGGGCGACCAGAACATCGTCAACGTCCAGTTCTCGGTTGCCTATCAGGTCTCCGATCCGAGGGCCTATCTGTTCGACGTGTCCGATCCGGACGGCATGCTGCGGCAGGTCGCCGAAAGCGCCATGCGCGAAGCGGTCGGCCGCCGGCCCGCGCAGGACATTTTCCGCGACGACCGCCAGGGTATCGCGGCGTCGGTGCGTGAAATCATCCAGACGACGCTGGACGACTACAAGGCCGGCCTGAACATCAACGCTGTTTCGATCGAGGATGCCGCGCCACCGCGTGAAGTGGCCGACGCCTTCGACGAGGTGCAGCGCGCCGAACAGGACGAGGACAAGTTCGTCGAGCAGGCCAACCAGTATTCCAACCAGAAGCTCGGCCAGGCGCGCGGCGAGGCCGCACAGATCCGCGAGGACGCGGCAGCCTACAAGAACCGTGTCATGCAAGAGGCCGAAGGCGAGGCGCAGCGCTTCATCTCGGTTTATGACGAATACGCCAAGGCGCCCGATGTGACGCGCAAGCGTCTCTATCTGGAAACGATGGAGAAGGTCCTGAGGGATTCTGGCAAAGTCATCGTCGAACAAGGCAATGGGCAAGGGGTCGTTCCCTATCTGCCGCTGCCGGCATTGCAGCAGAAAGCGCCGGCGCCGGCCCCCCTGGGCGGCACGACGGGAGGAACCCAGTGATGGCCAACCGTCTCCCCGTCATAGCGGTGATCGCCGCGGTCATCCTGTTCCTGCTCTATTCGTCGGTCTTCGTGGTCAATGCGCGCCAGCAGGCGCTGGTGATCAGGTTCGGCGAGATCGTCGACGTCAAGAATGAACCCGGCATCTACTTCAAGGCGCCGTTCGCATTCTTCGATGCAGACAGCGTGCAATTGATCGAGAACCGGGTGTTGCGCTTCGATCTCGACAACATCCGCGTCCAGGTTTCGGGCGGCAAGTTCTACGAGGTCGATGCCTTCATCGCTTACCGCATCTCGGATCCGCGCGTGTTCCGCTCCGCGGTGTCCGGCCAGATCGCACTGGCCGAGGCTCGGCTGAGGACGCGTCTCGACGCGGCGCTCCGCCGTGTCTACGGCCTGCGCGACTTCGAGGCGGCGCTCTCGGAAGAGCGGGCCGTGATGATGCGCGAGGTGCGCGATCAGCTCAGGCCCGACGCCACCTCGCTCGGCCTGCAGATCGAGGATGTCCGCATCCGCCGCACTGATCTGACAGCGGAAGTCTCGCAGCAGACTTACGACCGCATGAAGGCCGAACGTTTGGCCGAGGCCGAGCGGCTGAGGGCGCGCGGCAAAGAGGCCGCGCAGCGCATCACCGCTCGCGCCGATCGCGAGGTGGTGGAGATCGTCGCCGAAGCGCGGAAGGAATCGGAAATCCTGCGCGGCGAGGGCGAAGCCCAGCGAAGCGCTACCTTCGCGGATGCCTACAAACGCGATCCGGCCTTCTTCGATTTCTACCGGTCGATGAATGCGTATGGCACGGCGCTGGACAACACCGGGACGACGATGGTGCTGTCCCCGAATTCGGAGTTCTTCCGCTTCTTCCGCAATCCGGACGGCAACGACACGCCAACACCGCCGCCCGCACCTGCCGCGCCGGCAACGCAGCCAGGCGCCGGCCAGTAACGGCCGGTGCAGGATTTCCTGGCGGCAATAGGCCTGGTCCTCGTCATAGAGGGCCTGGTCTATGGCGGCTTTCCCGGCCTCGCCAGGAAACTCGCCGGCGAGGTTTTGGCGATGCCGGAGAACGCGCTGCGGATCGCGGGGCTGGCGGCGATCGTCATCGGCGTCGGCATCGTCTGGTTGGTGCGAGGCTGATGGCGGCAATTGCTTTCATGGTGCCTGCGTAACGGAGGATTTATCCTCTGCCGATAGTCAAGGCCGCAAACGTGCCGTATTTCTTGCCAACATGGCGTGACGCAGCTTTTTGCCGAAGCGCTTATCTTTTCAGAAAACACCGGGAGACTTCTCGATGACATCCAACACCCTTCTGCGCGCAGCGAGGCGGACGTTCATCGCCGGCACGACGGCACTTATTGTCGGAGCCTTGGCCGTTCCGTCTTTCGTGACGCCCTCGGTTGCCGCGGACGGGCCGCCTTCGGTCGCCGATCTCGCGCAGGGCCTGCTCGGCGCCGTGGTCAACATCTCGACCTCGCAGACGGTCAAGGGCACGGAAGGTCCGGGCGCGGTGCCGATGCCACAGCTTCCCGAGGGGTCGCCCTTCCAGGATTTCTTCGACGATTTCTTCAAGAACCGTCCCGGCGACCAGGGCAATCGCTCCCAGAAAGTGCAGTCGCTGGGCTCCGGTTTCGTGGTCGACGCCGAGCAAGGCATCGTGGTGACCAACAATCACGTCATCGCCGATGCCGACGATATCGAGGTGAATTTCTCCGACGGCGTGACGCTCAAGGCGACACTGGTCGGCACGGACACCAAGACCGACGTTGCGGTGCTGAAGGTCGATCCGAAGGGACACAAGCTGACCGCGGTGAAATTCGGCGATTCCAGCAAGATGCGGGTCGGCGACTGGGTGATGGCGATCGGCAATCCGTTCGGCCTTGGCGGCACGGTGACGGTCGGCATCGTCTCGGCCCGCAACCGCGACATCAATTCCGGTCCCTATGACGATTTCATCCAGACCGATGCCGCGATCAATCGCGGCAATTCCGGCGGCCCGCTGTTCAACAGCGTCGGCGAAGTGATCGGCATCAACACGGCGATCATCTCGCCGTCCGGCGGTTCGATCGGCATCGGCTTCTCCATTCCCGCGCAGCTCGCCTCGGGCGTCGTCGACCAGCTCCGCCAGTTCGGCGAGACACGGCGGGGCTGGCTCGGCGTGCGTATCCAGCCGGTGACGGACGACATCGCCGAAAGCCTCGGCATGGCGACCGCCAAGGGCGCGCTGGTCGCCGGCGTCATCAAGGGCGGACCGGTCGACAACGGCACCATCCTGGCGGGCGACGTCATCATCAAGTTCGACGGCAGGGACGTCATTGAAATGCGCGACCTGCCGCGCGTCGTCGCGGAAAGCACGGTCGGGAAGGCCGTCGATGTGGTCATCGTGCGCAAAGGTGTCGAGCAGACCGTGAAGGTGACGCTCGGCCGGCTCGAGGACGGCGAAAAGCTTGCCAGCGGCGAAGACGGCAACACCGACCAGGACAATGGGGACAAGGCACCTGCCGTTTCGACGGCTTCCGTGCTCGGCATGACCGTCGGCGAGCTCAACGACGAGACGCGCACGAAATTCGGTATCGCCGCCGATGTCAGCGGCGTCGTCATCACCGGCGTCGCCAAGGATTCGGCCGCGGCCGAACGCGGCATCCAGGCCGGCGAGGTGATCACCGAGATCGCCCAGGAATCGGTTGCCACGCCCAAGGACGTCATGGACCGGATCGGCGCGCTGAAGGAGCAGGGGCGCAAGAATGCGCTCCTGATGCTGGCGTCGAAGACCGGTGAGTTGCGGTTCGTGACGATCCGAATGGATTGAGTCCGGAAAACCATGTAACAGATTGATCTTGCATGAGAAGGGCAGCTAGCGAGCTGCCCTTTTTCTTGCGAGCCAGTTGTCATGCGAAAGCCTGTAGAACACATGCCGCTTGAGCGCGGGGTGGCTGTCGGGAATGCCGGGATGGTCGAAATCGCTTGCCGGGTCGGCGGACATGCCCAGGCGTTCCATGACGGCGGTGGAACGGCGATTGTCCTTGACCGCGAAGGACACGATCTCATCGAGGTCAAGCGTTTCGAAGCCATGGGCAAGCCAGGCTTCGGCTGCCTCGGTGACATAGCCGTGTCCCCAGAATTCGGGCGCCAGCCGCCAACCGATCTCGACGGTGCCGGCCGGCAAGAAGGGCAAATGATCGGTTCGGGTTATGCCGACGAAGCCGATGCATTGGCCGGTGGCGGCGATCTCGGCGGCGGCGAAGCCGAAACCGTCGCGGTCGATGACGGCGCGCAATTCATCCATCTTGGCGTCGGCCTGGGCGCGGTCGCGGCGAAATGGAAAAAATTCCATGACGCGCTCGTCGGAATTGATCCGGTGAAAGAGCTCGCGGTCGCGCTCCTCCCAATTGCGAAGGATCAGGCGTTCGGTGTGGATCGGTCTCATTCGACAAACTCCTCGCGCCGGTACCCCTGCAGATAAAGCAGCGCGGTCAGGTCGCCATGGTCGATGCGGACCTTGGCCTCTGCCGCCACGGCCGGCTTGGCGTGCAAAGCGACGCCAGTGCCGGCAAGACGGATCATGTCGAGGTCGTTGGCGCCGTCGCCGACAGCGATGGCGTCGGCGGTTGTCAGGCCAAGGCGCGCCGAAATCGCGAGCAGCGCATCAGCCTTGGCGGCGCGGCCGAGGATCGGCTCGGCCACCAGCCCGGTGAAATGGCCATCCTGTTCGATCAGGCGGTTGGCGCGGTTCTCCTGGAAGCCGAGCATCGCCGCTATGCGCGCGGTGAAGACGTCGAAGCCTCCCGATATCAGCGCCGTCCAGGCGCCATTGGCACGCATGGTCCGCACAAGCGCGCGGCCACCGGAAGCCAGCGTCAGCCGGTTGGCGATGATGCGGTCGACCACGGCGGCGTCGAGGCCTTTCAGCAATGCCACCCGTTCGCGCAGGGCCGGCTCGAAAGCGATCTCGCCGTTCATCGAGCGCGCCGTGATCGCGGCTACGCGGTCCTTGACGCCGATCTCGTCGGCGAGTTCGTCGATGCACTCCTGGTCGATCATGGTCGAATCCATATCGGCGATGAGGATTTGCTTTCGCCTTGCCTCGGCCTGCTGAACGATCACGTCGACCGGTTCAGTGGCGAGTACGGCGCGCAGGCTGGCGGCTGTTTCCGTGGTTTCGGCTGTCTCGGGCAAAGCGAGATCGCAAGCGATCCCCTCGGCCAGCCAGCGAACAGCGCTTGCGCCGACCGACCGTGAGGCCATATTCGCAATCGCCGGCGACAATGCGTGGCCGGCGGGATGGGATACAAGCGTGGCGACCAAGGGCGTGGCGATCAAGGGCGTGGCGATCAGCGACATCGAGAATTCCGGCGGGCAGGCGGGCGGGGGCCGCGTGAAGAACGCGATCCTGATAGCCGGGCCGACCGCCAGCGGCAAGTCGGCGCTTGCGCTCGATCTCGCCGAACGCATGGGCGGCGTCATCGTCAACACCGATTCCATGCAGGGCTATTCGGTGCTCGATGTGCTGACGGCGCGGCCGAGCGCTGCCGAACTCGCCCGTGTCCCGCATTATCTCTACGGTCACGTCCATCCCTCCATCGCCTATTCCACCGGCGCCTGGCTGCGCGACGTGATGAAGCTGATCGACGAGGGCACGTTCTCAGACGTTACGTTCTCCGAACGACCGGTGATTTTCGTCGGCGGCACGGGGCTTTATTTCCGGGCGCTCGCGGAAGGCATTTCGGAAATGCCCGACATTCCGCAGCAGGTCCGCGACCGGTGGCGCTACGAACTCCAGGAGCAGGGGGCGGCCAAGCTGCATCGCATCCTGTTGCGCGAGGATTCGGCAGCCGGCATGGTGCTGAAGCCGACCGACGGCCAGCGCATCGTGCGGGCGCTGGAGGTGCTTGACGCATCGGGCCGCTCCATTCTCGACTGGCAGGCGATGCGCGGTCGGCCGCTGATCGACAGGGATAGCGCGCGTTTCTTCGTGATCGAACCCGAACGGGCCGCGCTGGTGAGCCGCATCGAGGCGCGGTTCGACCACATGCTGGACAGCGGCGCCCTTGAAGAGGTCAGGCGGCTGGCAGCGCTCGGCCTCGATGCCGAGTTGCCGGCGATGAAGGCGATCGGCGTGCGCGAACTCCAGGCGGCGATGGCCGGGGAACTGAGCTATCCCGAAGCGATCGAGCGCGCCAAGATCGCAACGCGACAATATGCCAAGCGGCAGGCCACATGGTTCAGGCATCAGTTAGGCCCGGAATGGCACAGATTGCGCACCGGTTACGGGACGGAAACCACGATCTCAACCGATCTTTTCGGTGCAACCTAAAAAGTTAGCTTTGAACGGACACTTCCCGCCGAAGTTGTCCCAATTAACCCTCCGTAAGGCCCCTGCGTGCCATAAGGTCTTCAGGAATTTTCCAGCGGCGGGCAGATGCGTTTCCACAGGGCGGAATCAGCCTTTTTCGTCTTCATTTTCGTGATCCTGGCCGCTGGTCTGGTGACACTTCATGCCTATGGACTTCTGCAAACTTTTGCCACTGAGGTTCGAACGCCCTCCAGGGTCGACGAGATCGTCCACCTCAACAAGCTGCTGTTCGTGACCGGCGTGCTTTTGGCGACCGCGCTGTTCTTCGGCATTTTCTTCATCTACCCGCTGATCCGCAAACAGGCGACGGAAGAAGGCAAGCTGCGCGCCATGACGGTTTCGCTCAGTGCGCGCTCGGAAACGCTGGAGCATGCGGCGCTGACCGACAGCCTGACCGGCATGCAGAACCGGCGCTATTTCGACGATGCGCTAAAGGAATATCTTGAGGAGTTCCGCCGCATCGAGAAGCCGGTCGGGCTGATGATCCTCGACCTCGACCATTTCAAGCAGGTCAACGATACCCATGGCCATGATGTCGGCGACGAGGTCTTGCGGGCTGTCGCCAACTGTCTCAAGGACATGACGCGCTATCATGACGTGGTGGCGCGGTTGGGTGGCGAGGAGTTCGCGGTGGTCACGCCCAACATGGACGCCGAACTTCTGTCCAAATTCGCCGAGCGCATTCGCAAGGCGATCGCCAACATGTCGATATTGTCAGGCAATGTCCGCCTGAAGATCACCACTAGCGTCGGCCTTGCCGTCTGGGACCGCAAGGAAACGGCCGAAGAGTTCTATCGCCGCGCCGATCGCCAGCTCTATGAGGCGAAGAGGCAAGGCCGCAACCGCGTCTGCGCTTAAAATCCCGGAGAAGAATTCATGAGGCCGGCCGACTGACGCAGCTTTCTGCGCTTCCGGTGCTCACGGACTTGAATGTCCGCTCCGCTCCGGTTCT
>NZ_NWQG01000143.1:0-32251 GCF_002529485.1 Mesorhizobium sanjuanii | reverse complement strand
ACGCCATTCGACTCTGCCTGATGAATTCTCTTCCGGGATTTATCCGCCTTGGCCCGGAAGGCTTGTCCGGCGCTACGAACCCGCCGCGAATAGCGGACCGTTCAGTCGTTCTGCGGGCGCAGGCCGAAGGTGGCCGGCTTGAGGCCGTAGCGCAGGTCGAAATCGTCGTCCGGCTGGACGCGGGGAGCGGGCGGCTTGCGGTAGTCGGGATCGCCAGCCTGCCGGCCCGAATCGACGGCTTCGGCGAAGACCATCGCCTGTTGCGGTTTCGGCACGTTGCGCAGCCTTTCGACGATGGCCACCAGATCGACATCATTGCCGACCTCTGACGGCAAGGCTTGTTCGCGCTTGGCCGTGCCTGGGATCCGGTCTTCGGACATTTTCTCGAACTTCAGCCGCATGGTCGTCGCCACGCCTTCACCGAAGGCGATGGCTTCGCGCTGGCCCATGGAAGACAGGAAGGCAAGCGTCGAGGCCGAGGAATCGGCGATCGCCGAACGGATGATCGCCTGGTCCTGCTCGTTGGCGAGCCGCATGGCGAAGAAGGTCGAGCACTGCGACAGGATCGTGGGATCGAGCTCGCCCGGGCGCTGGGTGACGACGCCGAGATAGCAGCCATATTTGCGGCCTTCCTTGGCGATGCGCGACAGCGCATGCCGGGTCGGCGCGAAGCCGAGACGCGGATCGGCCGGCATATAGCGGTGGGCTTCCTCGCACAAGAACAGCAGCCGCAGCCGGCCTTCGCTCCACAGC
The DNA here is from genome assembly GCF_002529485.1 of Mesorhizobium sanjuanii. Taxonomy (NCBI): domain Bacteria; kingdom Pseudomonadati; phylum Pseudomonadota; class Alphaproteobacteria; order Hyphomicrobiales; family Phyllobacteriaceae; genus Mesorhizobium; species Mesorhizobium sanjuanii. The sequence continues at coordinate 31,498 of NZ_NWQG01000143.1, read as the reverse complement.
GCCAGGTCGAAGGCCAGACGGGCCAGCACCGAGCAGACGGAATTGACGACTTCCGACGGCATGCCGGCCATCTCGAAGCAGGTGACCGGCCGGCCGTGATGCGGCACGCGGAAGATATTACCGATCGTCTCGTGGATGGTGTCCTCGATCAATCGCGAATTGAACATGAAGCGGTAGCGCGGATCCGCGGCCGCCGATTCGATACGCGTCTTCAGCGATCTGAGGGTGGGCCGGTCATTCTTGCTTTCCAGCAGTCCCATGCGCTCGTCGATCTGCTTGATGAGATCGGCAATGCGGTAGGGCACCGGCGTGTCCGCGGTCATCGCGTCGGCGCCGCGCCTGAGAGAGGTGCCCGAGCTCGGGTTGCGATACAGGCTCTTGGCGGCGGGGATGAGATCGCGCAAGGCGTCGACTTCCTCCGGCACGGTCTCACGGCCGCGAAACAGGACTTCGGCGAATTCCTCGAGCTTGAACATCCAGAAGGGCAGATCCAGCGTCGTCGAATCGACCTTGACGCAGTATTCCGGCAAGGACGCCGCGAACTCATTGTGCGGATCGAGGATGAGGATGCGCAGATCGGGCCTGGCGGCGATCGACTTGCGCAAAAGCAACGAAACGGCCGTGGATTTGCCGACGCCGGTGGTGCCGACAATGGCGAAGTGGCGCGATAGCGTATCGTCGATGGCGATATTGGCGTCGATCGTCTCGTCCTGCGACAGCGTGCCGATGGTGATGGAATGGCGTCCGGCGAGGTCATAGACCGCCTGCAGGTCGCGGCTGCGGATGCGATGGGCGATGGCGCCGATATGCGGATAGCAGGTGATACCGCGGTCGAAAACCGGCTTGGCGCCCGGCTCGGCGCCATCGCGTACTTCGCCGATGAGCTCGATGCTGACCTCGATCGGGTTCTGGCCCTCATTGCTCCAGGCTCGATCCGACTTGCCGATCCCGTAGACCAGACCCACGGTTCGCGTGGCGCCGAGATTGATGGAAATCATCTTGCCGACGGTCCATTGGCCGGTGACCGTGCCTTCGGCATCCTCGGCATAGGCGCTGATGGTGGCGCGCGCGCCGTCGCATTGCACGACATTGCCCAGAATGCGCTTGTCGTTCTGCTCCGCTGTTCGGCGCTCCTGCAGTGTCAGTTCCCCGACGGAGGCTTGGCGTTCGACAAACATGAGCAGGCTGCTTCCCCATTTCCCCAGGAGATCGACCTTAGAGCGACGGGGTTAAGGTGGGGTGAGGCCGGATGGTGCAGGGGGACTTAAGCCATTCGTGAAAATTGAATCGAAACTGCCCTTTGCTCGATTCAGATAATTCGTCATACTGAACAAATGACTGATATAGCGAATGATATCTCTTCGACCATCGGCAGGCGGATACGCTCGGAAAGGATCATGCGAGGCTGGTCCCTGACGGAGCTCGCCGACCGGTCGGATGTGTCGAAGGCCATGCTGAGCACGATGGAGCGTGGCAAGACGAGCCCGACCGCAGCACTTCTCGTGCGCATCGCCGCGGCCTTCGGCATGACGCTTTCCACCCTGATCGCGCGGGCAGAATTGCAGGGCGGCGGGTTGCTTCGCGAAAGCGATCAGCCGGTGTGGCGCGATCCAGCCACCGGTTACATCAGGCGGCATCTTTCGCCGGTCTCGGACATGCCGCTTGAACTGATCCGGGTTCAATTGCCGGCGGGAGCCAAGGTCAGCTTTCCGGCGGCGTCCTATGCGTTCATCAGGCAGCAGATCTGGCTGATTTCCGGACGGCTGGAATTCACCGAAGGCAGTATCTTGCACAATCTCGAACCAGGCGACTGCCTGGCGCTTGGCGCGCCGTCGGATTGCACCTTCCACGCTCCGGGACCGGATGCCGCCGACTATCTGGTCGCGCTGGCAAGAGGCTGAGGCGAATGGCGCGTCGCCCGAAACGCTCGCACAATGGCGGCCCGCCTCTCTACGACTACAACGGTCCCCCATGGGGCGAGGGCGACGCTTATATCTTCCTGGCCTGGCAGGCCGCGCATGCCAAGGCCTGGAAGGCGCCAAGCCACGACGTGATGCTGATGCGGATGGACAAGGCCGAACGACTGGGCCTGACCTATGAGGAATATACGCTCGAAATCCTGGAACGTGGGCTGCATCTGCAGGCGAAGGACATCGATCGCATTGCCGCGATCAAGGCATCACGAAGGCGACGCCGAGCCAGCCGCCTGGATTGACGGCAGCATCCGCACAGGCCGATAGCTCCATCGCATTCAAAGGACTTCGCATGAGTTCCATCGAAATCAAGGCACTGACGCAGGACGCGCGAACGCAGGCAATGCTGATCGACCTGCTGATCGAAACGGTCGCGGCCGGCGGATCGGTCAGCTTCATGCACCCGCTGTCGCAGGAAGCCGCCGGCGCCTTCTGGGCGAAGTCGCTTGTTGCGGTGGCAAGAGGCGAAAGAGCGGTGCTTGGCGCATGGGACGGCGAAGTGCTGGTCGGTACCGTCACCCTGCTGCTCGACTGTCCTCCCAACCAGCCGCACCGGGCCGAGATCGCCAAGCTGATGACCCGCGTCGAGCATCGTGGCAAGGGCGTGGCGACCCGCCTGATGCGGGCCGCCGAGACCCTTGCCGCCGAGCAAGGCCGGACGCTGCTGGTGCTGGATACCGCGACCGAGGAGGGGGCATCGGGTCTCTATGACAGACTGGGCTTTACCCTGGCCGGCGAGATACCCGACTATGCGCTGAAGCCGCATGGCGGACTGACCGGTACGCTCATCTACTGGAAGCGTATTGGCGCGTCGCCGCGATAGGTCGCTGAAGTGAACATCTTGCTGTGACGCTTGTTCCGATGTATTAGCCGCGCCCGACATGCGGCCCTCTTTTCATTGCCGCATCGTATAGACCTTTAAAGGAGGCGACGATGAGATCTTGTTCATGCGTTCTGCGCCTTCGCGGCGGTCGGACGGGCTGACCCGCGCTACAGCGGGTTTTCCAACTTTCTGACAATCTGAGAACGGCCTTGCGGTGATGCTTGGTCATTGCCTTGTCACGCGGCGGCGCCGATCCTGTGTGGATTCCATAAAGCGGTGGGAGTCGAGAGGTCCCTGCCGACGATTGCGGCTACCTGAAAGCCTGAGATGCGCCTTTGCAACACCCGGTCAGGTCATTGTAAACATTGGAAAAATGGCTCTTGCCTCGAGTTCGCTGTGAGCGTAGAGACGCCGCCCATTCCCAACCCGTCATCCCCAAAGGAGACCTGTCCATGTCACGGCGATCCACATCGACACATTCCGTGCCGGCGCTGGAATTGCGTGCGGCTGACAGAGGTCCAATTGGGAAAAACGGCCATGGCGAAGTCCATGATCCAGCGCAGGCAGGATGCCGAGCGCGAACGCATTGAAGCATATTCCGTAACGCTGCGGCGGGTTTGTCGCGTCCCGCGTCCCGCTCCGGATTTCGAGCGGGCGCTTGACGAGGCACGCCGGGGCCTTGCCGGTCTGGCGATCCGCGATGGCGCGCTGTGGCGTCCGAAGCTGAAGACGCGCGACCCCGCGCGGCTGCGGCTGGCGGCTGCTCGCCATCTCTATGCGCGCTATCCGGTTTCGGCCGCGCTCGAAGCCATCTGGCTGGATAGGTCGGGGCTGGATGGTCAGGAGACTGCGCTTCGCATGGCCTGGTACGTCGCGGCCGCAGGTGGCAACTCGCTCTACAAGGCAGGTGCCAATGCCTGGCTGTCCCGCAAGGAGGTGCATTGCTTCCTGAATGTGACCGGCGACTTCTCATTCAACGAGGCGTTCTGGTTGGCAATCGCCCGGTCCTATACGGATGATCCGGGATTGGCGGCCCGCCTTGCGCGGACGAAGATCGCGCGCACGCCGCGCGCGGAGTTGGTCTTCTGGCGCGAGGTGACGCGGTTCTTCTGCGGGCATCCAGCGTCGAAGGAGGAGATCGATGACCTCTGCGACTACATCGGCGCGATGCACCAGCGCGATGCAGGGTACAGCCTGAAGGGGCGCACACTGGCTTCGCTGCGACGGCAGATGTTGGAATGGCATCGCGACATTGCCGCGATCGAACGCATCGAGGCAATGCGCCGCCGCGCTGCCGGCAGGGCTGCGCCTACTGCCGGATTGCAGTCGCAGCACCGTGCCTGGGACGGCTCGCGTCTCGAGGATTGGGAATGGCAGCCATCGGCCAAGGAGGCGAAGGCGCATGGCGAACGTTTCTTCGTCCGCCAGCTGAAGACCGCCGAGGATCTGGTCGCTGAGAGCAGGGCGATGCATCATTGCGTCTCGATGTACGCGGCCAAATGCATCGCCGGCAACGCCTCGATCTGGGTGCTGCGACGCACGGCACTCGGCAAGATCGAGCGGTTGCTGACGATCGAGCTCGACCCGCAAAACCGTGCGGTGCAGGTGCGCGGTTTCGGCAATCGGCTCGCCTCGCTGGAGGAGCGCAAGGTCGTCGAGCGCTGGGCCAAGGCGAGGGGCGTGATGCTCAGGGCCTGAAACGAAAGACCCCGCGCGGCGGAAACGCCGCGCGGGCTGCACGGATGTGCCGACGTCAGGTCGCAGTCGCTGACCGGCACGCTCGCGTCTCGAATGGCATCGCCCCAGCAGATAGACAGTCAAGTACTGGTTCGAGTATCTTTCGGTCTCTCGCGGCGCCCGCCTGTGGCCGTCCCGCGAAGCAAACAATAGCTGTCACGAAGATTTCGTAGGATGCGATAGTACTGCCGAGCATTTGCAAGCCAACAAGGAGCTATTCCATGTCCGATTTGATCGCCATCGTCTATCCGACCGAAGCCAAAGCGGAAGAGGTGCGCAAGCGGCTGTTCGAATTGCAGAAGGAATACCTGATCGAACTCAGCGATGCGGTGATCGCCGTGAAGCAGGAGAGTGGCGACGTCAAGCTCAATCAACTCTTCAACCCAACCGCCGCTGGCGCGGTCTCCGGCAGCTTCTGGGGGCTCCTCGTCGGAATGATCTTCCTGATGCCGGTCGTGGGGGCGGCGGTTGGCGCGGCCTCGGGCGCACTTGGCGGCGCGCTGAGCGATTTCGGCATCAACGACAAGTTCATGAAGGATCTGGGGTCGAGCCTTCAGCCCGGCAACGCGGCACTCTTCGTGCTGGTCCGCAAGATGACAGCCGACAAGGTGCTGGAGGATCTGAAGGGATCGGGCGGCACCGTGCTGAAAACCTCGCTCGACCACACCAAGGAGCAGGCCCTGCGCGAGGCGCTGGCAGCCACACAGAGCCAGCCGGTGTCCGCACCCGACGCTCCCGCCGCCTGAATACAGAGGCAGGCGCGGCATTCGCCGAGCCTGCCCTCTATGGCTTATCTCGTCTGCTAGCCTTTGTGATGGACCTGCTGCAGCCCGTAGACCGGCGTTTCGATGCCTTCGTGCCGCGCCTTCAACTGCAGCGACAGGAATTGCGAATAGTGGCGTGACTGGTGCAAGTTGCCGCCATGGAACCAGAGCGCCTCCTGCTGTGTCGGCTTCCACATGTTGCGCAATTCGCCCTCCCAGGGGCCGGGATCCTTGGTGGTGTTCGAACCCAGGCCCCAGCATTTTCCGACCTTGTCGGCAACGTCCCTGGAGATGAGGTCAGCCGCCCAGCCATTCATCGAGCCGTAGCCGGTGGCGTAGACGATGAGGTCCGCCGGCAGCTCCGAGCCGTCGCTGAGCAGGACTGAATGCTCCTTGATCTCCTTCACCTCGACGCCGCTCTTCAGCTTGATCGAGCCGTCGATGATCAGGTCGGACGCGCCGACGTCGATATAATAGCCCGAGCCGCGCCTGAGATATTTCATGAACAGGCCGGAATCGTCGTCGCCCCAGTCCAGCATGAAGCCGGCCTTCTCCAGTCCCTTGTAGAACTCGGCATCGCGCTTCTTCATCTCGGCATAGGCCGGAATCTGGAATTCGTGCAGGATCTTGTAGGGCAGGGAGGCAAAGACGAGATCGGCTTTGGCGGTGGTCATGCCGCCTTGCACGGCTTTTTCCGAGTAGAGCGAGCCCAGTCCGATTTCCATCAGCGTGTCGGATCTGGAGATATGCGTGGTCGAGCGCTGCACCATCGTGACGTCGGCGCCGGCTTCCCAAAGGGCCGCGGCGATGTCGTGAGCCGAGTTGTTCGAGCCGATGACCACGGCGCGCTTGCCGGCGTAGGCATCGGGACCGGGATGCTTCGAGGAATGATGCTGATCGCCCTTGAAGTTTTCCATGCCCTTGAATTTCGGCATGTTGGCCTTGCCTGACTGTCCCGTCGCCAGCACCAGCTGCTTTGGCTTCAGCGTGATGTCCTTGCCATCGCGGCGGACGATGACGGTCCATTCCTTCTTCTTGTCGTCATAGGTGGCGCTCCTGGCCTCGGTCGAGGACCAGTAGTTCAGCTCCATGACCTTGGTGTACATTTCCAGCCAGTCGCCGATCTTGTCCTTGGGCGAGAAGACCGGCCAGTTCCTGGGAAAGTCGATATAGGGCAGATGGTCGTACCAGACCGGGTCGTGCAGGCAGAGCGACTTGTAACGCTTGCGCCATGAATCGCCGGCACGCTCGTTCTTCTCGACGATGATGGTCGGCACCCCGAGCTGCCTCAACCGGGCGCCAAGCGCGATGCCGCCCTGGCCGCCGCCGATGATCAGCGTGTGGGGCTGCGTCTTGAAGCCGAGTTCAGCCGTCTCCTTCTCGCGTTCTTCCTTCCAGGTCGGACGATTCTTGCCATGGCCATGCTTGGCGCCCATCGGCCGGGTGAAGCCGGCCGGCTCCTCATGGCCTTTCAATTCGACCATGGTGGTGAGCAGCGTCCAGATCCTGCCGCCCTTCAGCCTGATATGGCCGAAGCCACGCGCCACCTCGGTTTCGAAGCTGATCCAGCCCTCCAACAGCCCATCGTTTTCGTTGGCGTCCTCACCCCTGGCGATCGACCAGTTCGATGGCTTTATCTTCGCCAACTGGCTGATCAACATGTCGCGCACCTTGTCGCGGCCTTCCATGGTCTTGATGTTCCAGGTGAAGGTGACGAGATCGCGCCAATAGCAATCTTCCTGAAAGCATCCGACCGCGCTGTCGATATCGCCGGCGGCAAGTGCGGCGCCGAACCGGTCGAGCAGGTCTGACAGTTTCTTGTTTGGGGCCTTGTCGAGCATCAATTTCCTCCCGTGACGTGCTGGTCGTTTGCTATGGCTTTGCCGGGCCCTCCCAGCTCGGTCGGCCGGAGTATCACGGCAAAATGTGAGCCGCGTCACGTCGTCAAATAGTTTGGCGCTTTTTCAGCAACTTATCGAGACTCTGGCGCTACCAGGATACTGCTGAAACGGTGTCTTGCGGCGAAACAGACGACTCGAAGCGGTGATTGATCCGGTCAATGTCACTCACATTCGCCGTTGACAGCGGCGTAAAACCAATTCTATTGTCCGCCACCATGAAAACAGCACTCATTCTCGTAGTAGGAGAGCGCGTGGGCAAGGCGGTGTAACCGCCGGGCGAAAACCTCCCATGCGCAAGACACAGGCTCCCTCGGGGGCCTTTTTTATTGCCCAAAACACAACTAAACGACCAGCAATCGCCAGACGGCGAACCAATACGGGACCAGACCGATGAGCAACGGACAGAACGAGCGGCGTGAGATGACGGGCGCCGAAATGGTGGTGCAGGCGCTGAAGGACAATGGCGTCAAGCATGTTTTCGGCTATCCGGGCGGCGCGGTTCTTCCGATCTACGATGAAATTTTCCAGCAAGACGAGGTCGAGCACATCCTCGTGCGCCATGAGCAGGGCGCCGGCCATGCGGCGGAAGGCTATGCGCGCTCGACAGGCAAGGCCGGCGTCTTGCTGGTGACGTCCGGGCCGGGCGCCACCAATGCGGTGACGCCCTTGCAGGATGCGCTGATGGATTCAATCCCGCTGGTCTGCCTGACCGGGCAGGTGCCGACCTCGCTGATCGGCTCCGATGCTTTCCAGGAATGCGACACAATCGGCATCACGCGGCCCTGCACCAAGCACAATTGGCTGGTCAAGGACGTCAACGATCTCGCCGCAATCATCCACGAAGCCTTCCATGTCGCGACGACCGGGCGTCCGGGTCCGGTCGTGGTCGACATTCCGAAGGACGTGCAGTTCGCCAAGGGCATCTATGTGCCGCCGCAGACGGCGCCGCGTACCAGCTACCAGCCGAAAGTCCAGGGCGACCTCGACAAGATCAAGGCGGCGGTCGAGCTGATGGCCGGCGCCAGGAAGCCGATCATCTATTCCGGCGGCGGCGTCATCAATTCCGGTCCGGAGGCCAGCCATTTGCTGCGCGAACTGGTCGATCTGACCGGCTTTCCCATCACCTCGACGCTGATGGGCCTCGGCGCCTATCCGGCGTCGGGCAAGAACTGGCTGGGCATGCTGGGTATGCACGGCACCTATGAAGCCAACATGGCCATGCATGATTGCGACGTCATGATCTGCATCGGCGCGCGCTTCGACGACCGCATCACCGGGCGGCTCACCGCGTTCTCGCCGAATTCGAAGAAGATCCACATCGACATCGATCCGTCGTCGATCAACAAGAACGTCCGCACCGACGTGCCGATCATTGGCGATGTCGGCCGGGTGCTGGAGGATCTGGTGCGGCTGTGGCGAGCCAGCGCCAAGGCCGACAAGAAGGCGCTCCATCCATGGTGGGAGCAGATCGCGAAATGGCGCGCGCGCGATTCGCTTGCCTACAAGATGAACCACGACGTGATCATGCCGCAATATGCGATCCAGCGGCTCTACGCGCTGACCAAGGACATGGACACCTACATCACCACCGAGGTCGGCCAGCACCAGATGTGGGCCGCGCAGCATTATCATTTCGAGAAGCCGAACCGCTGGATGACCTCGGGGGGGCTGGGCACGATGGGCTATGGCCTGCCGGCGGCGCTCGGCGTGCAGATCGCGCACCCGGATGCGCTGGTCATCGACATTGCCGGCGATGCCTCGGTGCAGATGACGATGCAGGAGATGAGCGCGGCCGTGCAGCACGAGGCGCCAATCAAGATCTTCATCCTCAACAACCAATATATGGGCATGGTGCGGCAGTGGCAGCAGCTGCTGCATGGCAACCGGCTGTCGCATTCCTACACCGAGGCGATGCCGGATTTCGTCAAGCTGGCCGAAGCCTATGGCGGCCATGGCATACGCTGCGAGAAGCCAGACGAGCTGGACGACGCGATCAAGGAGATGATTGCGGTGAAGAAGCCGGTGATCTTCGACTGCCGGGTGGCAACGCTCGCCAACTGCTTCCCGATGATCCCGTCGGGCAAGGCGCATAACGAGATGCTCTTGCCCGACGAGGCGACGGACGAGGCGGTGGCCAACGCCATCGACGCCAAGGGCAGGGAGCTGGTGTAACGCCCAGCCGAGGCAGGGCTGTCGGAAGAAGCCGTGCGGAAACACAGAATTAGCTCAAGAGTTTGAAATCGAGATTCATGTCATGAACGCACAGCTTCAACCCACCGGTTCGGCCTATTTCATCGCCAAGGAGACGGAAAAGCCCGAGAATCACACGCTTTCCGTGCTGGTCGACAACGAGCCCGGCGTGCTTGCCCGGGTCATCGGCCTGTTCTCCGGTCGCGGCTACAACATCGAGAGCCTCACCGTGTCCGAGACCGAGCACGAGAAGCATCTGTCGCGCATCACCATCGTGACGCGTGGCACGCCGCATGTGCTGGAGCAGATCAAGCACCAGCTCGAGCGCATCGTGCCAGTGCACCGCGTCGTCGACCTCACCGTGCGCTCGCAGGAACTCGGCCAGGAACGGCCGATGGAGCGGGAACTGGCGCTGGTGAAAGTGGCCGGCACCGGTGAAGCCCGCGTCGAGGCGCTGAGGCTCGCCGACGCCTTCCGCGCCAGCGTCATCGACGCCAACACCGAGCATTTCATCTTCGAGATCACCGGCAAGGGCTCCAAACTCGACCAGTTCATCGCCATCATGAAGCCGCTTGGCCTGGTCGAAATCTGCCGCACCGGCGTGGCGGCGATGAATCGCGGCCCGCAGGGGATGTGACGCCCCGGCGCTCAGTCCATGTCCCTCGATGCCTTCCTTGCCCTGCTGGTTTACGCCTTCGTGACCTCGGTCACGCCGGGGCCGAACAATTTCATGCTGCTGGCCTCGGGCGTGAATTTCGGCTTCGTCAGGACCGTGCCGCACATGCTGGGCATCGGCATCGGCTTCCTCGTGCTGCTGTTGGCCGTCGGCTTCGGGCTTGGCGCGGTGCTGACGGCGTTTCCGGTGCTGCACACCGGATTGAAGATCGCCGGCGGCGTCTATCTGCTCTATCTCGCCTGGAAGATCGCGATGTCACGATCGATGACCAGCAAGGGCGAGGCGACGGCAATGCCGATGCGCTTCATCGACGCGGCGGCGTTCCAGTGGGTCAATCCCAAGGCATGGGTGATGGCGATCACTGCCATGGCCATCTACAGCGACGCGGACCATCCGTTTCTGTCGGTGGTGCTGGTCTCGATGGCGTTCGCCATCGTCAACCTGCCGAGCGTATCGGTGTGGGCGGGTTTCGGCACGGCGCTGCGCGGTTTCCTGTCCGATCCGGTGCGGCTGAAATGGTTCAACATCGCCATGGGCGTGCTCTTGGCGGCCACGCTGTGGCCGATGCTGAGGTGATGTTTGCCGCCCAAAGGCGCGCATTGAACGCTTCGGGCGAGGTTCCCTGAATGCCACGCGCTTTGGTGCCGTCTTATTGTGCAGTGCACATTAAATCTTCGTAATGCCGCGTTTTGGCCCTTTTCCGCCTAAGGCGTGTCCTATCTACTCCGCGAATTCGCGGCAGGACGCCGTGATTTGAGACCACCGGGTTCGGCGTGTCGGATGAGAGGGCATGTTGTCGATGCGCGGAAAAATCGTCCTTGCAGTGGTCGCGGCAGCCTGCCTGGCAGGGGCAGGCCTCTATCTTTCGCCGACGGCGATGAGCAAGGTTCAGCAGCTCATATCGCCGAAGCAGACCGCGGCCGCTGACAAGTCGGGCGCGGGCAAGCCGGGCGCCGACAAGGCAGGCGGGGGCAATGGCGCGCGTTCAGCCTCGATCGTCGCGGCCACCGCTTCGACGGCCGATTTCCCGATCCGCCGCTATGCCATCGGCTTCGTCTCGTCACCCGCCGTGGTCAGTATCAATGCCCGGATGTCCAGCCAGATCGTCTCGATCGCGGTCAAGGACGGGCAGATGGTGAAGGCTGGCGATCTTTTGTTCTCGCTCGACGATCGCGCGCTGAAGGCGCAACTGGCCAAGGATCAGGCGACGCTCGTCAAGGATCAGGCGATGCTCGTCAGCGCCACGGCGGATCTTCAGCGCGCCAAGGATCTCGTCGCCAGGCAGGCCGGCACGCAGCAGACCTATGATCAGGCACTGGCGGCACAGAAGGCGGCGGCCGCAACCATCGACGCCGACAAGGCGACGCTCGATGCCGACGCCGTCCAGTTAAGCTACGCGACCATTTCGGCGCCGATCACCGGCCGGCTGGGCGCGATCAATGTATCGCTCGGCGATCTCGTCACCACCAGCAACGGCAACAGTTCGTCGACGACGCCGCTGGTGACGATCACGCAGATGGACCCGCTGCAGGTGAACTTCAATCTGCCGGAAAGCAATCTCGCGCTGCTGCACAAGGCGTTGGCCTCGCCGCAACAAGGGGCGGTGACGCTGACCAAGGACGGCGATCCGATGCCGATCGGCAAGGGCACGCTCGATTTCGTCGATTCAAGCGTCGACACCGCCTCCGGCACGATCGCAACGCGGGCGAGCGTGCCCAATGCCGATATGTCGCTGTGGCCGGGTCAATATGTGAATGTTGTGCTCAATGCCGGCATCATGCCGCAGATGATTTCGGTTCCGACGGTCGCTGTCCAACCGAGCCAGAAGGGACCGTTTGTCTATGTCGTCAAGCCGGACAACACCGTCGAGATGCGGCCGGTGCAGGTGGCGCTGACAGAGGGCGAGAACAGCGCCATCAGCGATGGCTTGAGGAGCGGCGAGAAGGTGGTCGTCGAGGGCCAGACCAGGCTGAAGGATGGCGCCGCGGTGCACGAGGGCAAGGTGGCCGGTGGCGATCAGGCTGCTCCCAAGGTCGCGCAAGTCGACAAGGCGAGCGGGACGCAGCCATGATCTCCGAATTCTGCATCCGCAGGCCTGTCGCCACCCTGCTCATGTCGTTCGCGCTGGTGCTGGGCGGCTTGTTTGCCTACAAGTTCCTGCCGGTGGCAGCACTCCCCAGCGCCGAATTCCCGGTGGTCAATGTCTCGGCGTCGCTGCCCGGCGCCTCGCCGGAAACCATGGCGACCTCGGTGGCGACACCGCTGATCAAGCAGTTCGCCACCATCGCCGGCATCGATTCGATCTCGACCTCCAACTCGCTTGGCCAGACCTCGATCGCCATCCAGTTCGTGCTCAATCGCGACATCGACGCGGCCGCCGCGGACGTGCAGGCGGCAATCGCGCGAACGCAGAAATCCTTGCCGCCGGAGATGACCGCGCCGCCCAGTTACCGCAAGGTCAATCCGGCCGACGCACCAATCCTGCTGATGTCGCTGGTCAGCGATACGGTCCCGCTGACCGATCTCGACGCTTTCGCCGAGAACGTGATCTCGCCGTCCCTGTCGACCATCGACGGCGTGGCCCAAGTTTCCATCTTCGGCCAGCAGAAATATGCCGTGCGCGTGCAGATCGACCCGACCGCGCTCGCCGCGCGCGGCATCTCGATCGACCAGTTGCAGGCAGCGATCGCGTCGGCCAACAGCAACACGCCGCTCGGCGTGCTGCAGAACGACAAGCAGCAACTGACGATCACCGCCAACACGCAACTGACCAACGCGGCGGGCTTTTCCAATATCATCATCGCCACCAAGAACGGCCATCCGGTGCGTTTGGGCGAGGTGACCCGCGTCATCGACTCGGTCGAGACCACGACGACGGCGAGCTGGTATGACGGCACGCGCGCCATCATCATGGCCGTGCAGCGCCAGCCCGACGCCAACACGGTCGACGTCGTCGACAAGGTCAAGGCGATGCTGCCGTCCTTCCAGGACCAGATGCCGGCCGCCGCCAGCATCAAGCTGCTCAACGACCGTTCAACCTCGATCCGCCAGGCCGTCGACGACGTGCAGTTCACGCTGCTGTTGACCATCGCCCTGGTGGTGATGGTGATCTTCGTGTTCCTGCGCCGGGTGACGGCGACCATCATCCCGGCCGTTGCCGTGCCGATCTCGCTGATCGCAACGCTCGGCGCGATGTTCCTGTTCGGCTTTTCCATCGACAACATATCGCTGATGGGGCTGACGCTGGCTGTCGGCCTCGTCGTCGACGACGCCATCGTCATGCTGGAGAACATCTTCCGTCATATGGAAGAGGATGGGCTCTCGGCATTCGACGCCGCGCTGAAGGGTGCGCGCGAAATCGGCTTCACCATCATCTCGATCTCGATCTCGCTGGTGGCGGTGTTCATCCCCGTGCTTTTGATGGGCGGCGTCATCGGCCGCATCTTCAACGAGTTCGCCGTCGTGGTGACAGTCGCCATCCTGGCGTCGATGTTCGTCTCGCTGACGCTCACGCCGATGCTGTGCTCACGGCTTCTGTCGGTGACGAAGGCCGATCGCGAAGCGCATGGTGGCGGCCACAGGCACGACCTCTTCACACGCGGCTACGACCGGGTTTTGACCTTCTGCCTGCGCCACACTTTCCTGGTGTTCCTGGTCTTCGTCGGAACGGCGGCAGCATCGGTCTGGCTGATCCAGATTTCCCCGAAGGGCTTCTTCCCACAGGAAGATATCGGCCAGATATCGGTCACGACCGTCGCCCGTCAGGACATCTCGTTCGACGCCATAGCGAAACTCCAGGGCCAGGTAGCGAATGTCTTTTCCCATTCACCCTATGTCGACCATGTGGCGTGGTCCGTGGGCGGCGGGAACAATGCGCTCAACCAGGGACGACTCTTCGTCCAGTTGAAGCCGAAGGACCAACGCCCCGACCTCGAGAAGGTGCTTTCGGACCTGAGGCGCCAACTGGCCAATGTTGCAGGGATCGAGACCTATATGCAGCCTGTGCAGAACCTCAGGCTCGGCTCACGGTCCTCCGCCAGCGCCTATCAGTTGGTCGTCCAGGGGCTCGACAATGGAGCCACGGACATCTGGGCGCAAAAGCTGAACGACGCGATGGCCGCCGACCACAAGTTCTTCACCGATGTCACCAGCGACCTGCAGAACAACGCGCTCCAGGCGACACTGGTCGTCGACCGTGACAAGGCAGCGACGCTCGGCATCGATACCGACACGCTGCGCTCCAGCCTCTATGGCGGTTTCGGCACTGAGCAGGTTTCGACGATTTTCGGCTCGGCGGACAGCTATGAGGTGGTCATGGAACTCGATCCTCGGATCGCATGGTCGCCTGAACGCATGCTTGCGATCCAGGTGAGGACGGCCAGCGGCAGCCTGGTGCCGCTCGGCGCCTTTGCCCGCGTCGATCGCACCGCTGGCGCCTTGACGGTCAACCAGCTCGGCCAGCTGCCGGCGGTGACGATCTCCTACAATTTGCCGCAGGGCGTGGCGCTTGGCGACAGTACCGCCCGCATCGCCGCGCTGAAGGAGCAGATCGGCATGCCGAAGGCGATCTCGACCAGCTTCGCCGGCACGGCCAAGACGTTCCAGGATTCGCTTGCCAATCAGGGCCTGCTGATCGGCGGCGCCATTCTCACCATCTATATCGTTCTCGGCATCCTCTATGAGAGCTTCATCCATCCGCTCACCATCCTGACCGGCCTGCCGTCGGCCGTGCTGGGCGCCGTGGCTGCACTGCGCTTTGCCGGCATGGACCTCTCGGTGATCGCGGTGATCGGCATCCTGATGCTGATCGGCATCGTCAAGAAGAACGGCATCATGATGGTCGATGTCGCGCTGGAACTCAGGCGCGAGGGCATGTCCGCCAAGGAGTCCATCCACAAGGCCTGCCTGATGCGTTTCAGGCCGATCATGATGACGACGCTCGCAGCGCTGATGGGCACCTTTCCGATCGCGCTCGGCACCGGCGCCAGCGCCGAACTGCGCCAGCCACTCGGCGTCGCCGTCGTCGGCGGCCTGCTTGCCTCGCAGGCGCTGACGCTGTTCGTCACGCCGGTCATCTATGTCTATTTCGAGAATTTCTCCGGTTGGCTGCTCGGCTTTTTCTCGAAGAAGAAGCGACCGGCGCTGCATGCGGTGGAAAGTGACGAGCAGCCTTCGCTGTTCGGCCCCGAGGAGGACATGGTCGAACCGCAAAAGGCAGCGGCGGAATAGGCTGGCCCAAGGCGCCATGCTTGCGGCCGGCTGCGGGGAATCGTAGTTTGGGGCCATGTCCCATGATCATGACCACGACAACGAGCTCGACCCTTTTGCGGCGCGGGTGCGCGCGCTGGAGACGATCCTCACCGAGAAGGGCCTGATCGACCCGGCCGCCATCGACGTCATCGTCGATACCTACGAGACGAAAATCGGCCCGCGCAACGGCGCCAGGGTAGTGGCGAAGGCCTGGGTCGATGCCGACTTCGCCGCCTGGCTGAAACGCGATGCGACGGCGGCGATCGAATCGCTGGGCTATACCGGCCGGCAAGGCGAGCACATGCAGGCGGTGTTCAACAGCCAGGAGACACACAACCTCGTCGTCTGCACGCTGTGCTCCTGCTACCCATGGTCGGTGCTCGGCCTGCCGCCGGTCTGGTACAAGGCGCCGCCCTATCGCTCGCGTGCGGTGATCGATCCGCGCGGCGTGCTCGAGGAATTCGGGCTGACGCTGCCGACGACGACAAAAATCCGGGTATGGGATTCCACCGCCGAGCTGCGTTACCTCGTGGTGCCGATGCGGCCTGATGGCACCGAGGGCTGGAGCGAGGAGCGGCTGGCCGATCTGGTGAGCCGCGACGCGATGATCGGCACGGCTCTGGCGAAGGAACCGGCATGAACGGACCGCATGATCTCGGTGGGCAGATGGGGTTCGGGCCGGTCGCGCCCGAGAAGGATGAGCCGTATTTCCACGCCGCCTGGGAAAGGCGGGCGCTTGGCGTGACGCTCACCGCCGGCGCCATGGGGGCGTGGAGTCTCGACGAGAGCCGGCATGCACGGGAATCGCTGCATCCGGCGGACTACTATTCCTCGAGCTACTACCAGATCTGGATCAAGGCGCTGGAAACCCTGCTCAAGCGCCATGGTTTCGTCAGCGAACGCGACCTGGCCGAGGGCCGGGCAATCGATCGGGCAGCGACGCCGAAGAGGGTGCTGAAGGCCGCTGACGTGCCTGGTGTGCTGGCCAAGGGCGGGCCTTGCAACCGGCCGGTTTCGACGCCGGCGCGCTTCAGCCCGGGCGACCGCGTGCGGACGAAGAATTTTCATCCGACCGGCCATACGCGGCTGCCGCGCTATGCACGCGGCAAGCGGGGAACGATCGAGGCCGTGCGCGATGGCTTTGTCTTCCCCGACAGCAATGCGCATGGCAAGGGTGAGAACCCGCAATGGGTCTACACGGTGGTGTTCGAGGGCACCGAGATCTGGGGCGAGGGGGCCGACCCGACGCTGACGGTCTCGATCGACGCCTGGGAGAGCTATCTTGAGCCGGCCTGAGCCCTCAATGCCGGCAGGTTTCGACGAACCGGTGTTCGCTGAGCCGTGGCAAGCGGAAGCCTTCGCCATGACGGTGGCATTGCACGACAAGGGCCTGTTTTCCTGGGGCGAATGGGCTGAGGCGTTGTCCGCCGAGGTGAAGAAGCCCGGTGCGGCAAGCGACGGCCATGACTACTACGAGCACTGGCTGGCGGCGCTGGAAAGGCTGCTTGCAGCCAAGGGCGTTGCCGGCAAAGGCGATGTCGATGCGCTGGCCGCGGCCTGGGAGCGCGCGGCGCATGCGACACCCCATGGCAAGCCGATCCTGCTGGAGAACGATCCCAGACCGACCGAAGGTCGTGGCGGCCCGACCGGATAGGTCGTGCCCGACAGTCTTCGTTCCCTTTACGTTCCAGTTTGCGCCTGCTAGCCTTGTCCATCGATAGCATTGACGTGATGGCAGCTATCTTGTCTTTGTCCTGCGAATCCGGTCTCTCGCTCTGATGGAATTTTCCCCCCAACAGGATGAAGCTCTGAAGGCGGTTGCCGGCTGGCTCAAAGAGGGGCGACCGCAGGTCTTCCGGCTGTTCGGCTTTGCCGGCACCGGCAAGACGACGCTGGCGCGCTATTTCGCCGAGCATGTCGACGGCCAGGTGCAGTTCGCCGCCTTCACCGGCAAGGCGGCGCAGGTGCTGCGCTCGAAGGGCGCTGTCAATGCCCGCACCATCCATTCGCTGATCTACCGGCCGAAGGGCGAGGAATCGGTGGCCGACGAGGTGACCGGGAAAACCTCGATGTCGCCAACCTTCTCGCTCAACCGGCAAAGCCCGATATCGCGCGCCAAGCTCGTCGTCATCGACGAATGCTCGATGGTCGACGAGCAGCTTGGCCGTGACCTCATGAGTTTCGGCACGCCAATCCTGGTTCTCGGCGATCCCGGCCAGTTGCCGCCGATCTCGGGCGGCGGTTTCTTCACCGACCATGAGCCGGACATCCTGCTCACCGAGATCCATCGGCAGGCGCGCGACAACCCGATCCTGCGGCTGGCGCTCGATGTGCGCGAGGGCCGCGAATTCATGCGCGGCGACTATGGCACGGCGCAGGTGATCGGCAAGGAGGACGTCACCCAGGAACTAGTGCTGAAGGCGGACCAAGTGCTGGTCGGCACCAACAGGACGCGGCGACGCTATAATCATCGGCTGCGCGAGCTGAAAGGGTTCAATGCCGATTATCCGCAGGCCGGCGACAAGCTCGTCTGCCTGCGCAACGATCCCGCCAAGGGTCTGCTCAACGGCTCGCTGTGGAAGGTGATGACCTCGTCGCGCGAGACGGTGAAGCCTGGCATCAACCTGTTGGTCTCGCCGGAAGAAGACGACCCGGACCGCGGCGTTGCCAAGATCAAGCTGCTCAAGGCGGCGTTCGAGGATCCGGACGCTGATATCCCCTGGCAGCAGAAAAAGCGCTTCGACGATTTCGACTATGGCTATGCGCTGACCGTGCACAAGGCACAGGGCTCGCAATGGAACGAGATCGTGCTGTTCGACGAAAGCTGGGCGTTCAAGGAAACCCGCCAGCGCTGGCTCTACACCGCCATCACCCGCGCTGCCGAACGGTTGACCATCGTCAGATAGACCGATCCCGCGTCACCATCACGATCCTGCCGGCATCACCGGTGGACTGATCGGGGTGGCGGCCAGCCATTCCCAGGCGGCCGCTTCGTCTTCGGCCGCGAAATGGCGGAATTCGATTGGCACGGAGGCAGGCAGCATGCCTTGTGCGCCCGATATCCAGTTTGGCTCGCCGATTGCCGCACAGCGGCCGATATGCGCCACGGCGTCAGCCGTGCCCTGTTCGATCGTCTCGTCCGACACCTCGGCCCAGTCGACGCCGTCATGGTCGACCAGACGCACCAGAACGTCGATCCTGTCGTGCAGCGCATAAGCCGCCTCCAGCAGGCCGAACAAATTCTCCGCATCCGCGGACGTGACATGGCCGACGACATCGACTGCGAAAAGATCGGCGCGGCTGGTATCGATGCGGCGGACGGCCGGCACCTCGTCGAGAAAATTCACGGGACCTCCTTCGGTGGACGCGATAGTCCACCTTGGAACACCGAAAACCCCCTGTCTGTTCCCTTCAAAGACGCTATAGATGCGCGCCAAGATTAGACCGGACCAGAAAAATGCCCGCAAAGCTCTCCGTCAACCTCAACGCCATCGCCATGCTGCGCAACCGGCGCGACCTGCCATGGCCAAGCGTGATCGGGCTCGGGCGCCTTGCCCTTGCGGCGGGCGCGCATGGGCTGACGGTGCATCCGCGGCCCGACGAGCGGCACACCAGGCATTCCGACCTGCCGGAGATCAGGGCGCTGATCGACGACGAATTCCCCAGGGCGGAATTCAACATCGAGGGCTATCCGAGCGAGGATTTCCTGGCGCTGGTGGAAAAGCACCAGCCCGAGCAGGTGACGCTGGTGCCCGACGACCCTGCCCAGGCTACTTCGGACCACGGCTGGAATTTCGCCGGAGAATCGGCGTTCCTGACACCGATCGTGAAGCGCCTGAAAAAAGGAGGCTTGCGCGTGTCGCTGTTTTCCGATGCCGATCCGGACGGCATCGGGGCCGCGCGCGACACCGGGGCGGATCGTATCGAGCTCTATACCGGCCCCTATGGCAGTTATCATTCCGATTCGGCAAAGGCGGCGAAGGAGCTGGAAAGACTGGGAAAAACCGCGGATGCCGCACTTGCCGCCGGGCTGCAGGTCAATGCCGGGCACGATCTGGTGGTGGCGAACCTGCCGGCATTGGTCAAGCGCATCCCGGCCTTGGCCGAAGTATCGATCGGGCACGGGTTGACAGCCGACGCATTGGAGTATGGCATGGCCGGCACGGTGGGGCGGTTCCTGAAAGCTTGCGGGTGGTAGAGATGGCAGCGTTGCATTACCCGCATGGAAGCGATTACGCAGCGGCACTTGATATTGCATTGCAGCAAGCGTAGAGCACCGCGCGCTTATCGGAGTGTCGTCCATGGCCCTTGCCAACACTGGTAGTGAGGCAGAACCCGTCGAACAATCGAGCCATTCTGAGGTCGAACAGCACAGCACCAAGGTTCTGATGCTGGGCGCGCTCGGCGTGGTCTATGGCGATATCGGCACCAGCCCGATCTATGCGTTCCGCGAGGCGTTACACGCGTCGTCGGGACCGGTGGGACGCGGCGATGTCCTCGGCGTGCTGTCGCTCATCGTCTGGGCGCTGACGATCATCGTCACGATAAAATATGTCGCTTTCGTGCTCAGGGCGGACAACAACGGCGAGGGCGGCACGCTGTCGCTGATGTCGCTTGCGCGCAGCGCCTACCCCAATGGAGCCCGGCTCATTCTGGGAATCGGGCTTTGCGGCGCAGCGCTTTTTTTCGGCGATGCGATCATCACGCCAGCCATCTCGGTGCTTTCGGCGGTCGAGGGCCTGGAGGTGGTGACCCCGGCGCTGGATGCCTACGTGGTTCCCATCACGCTGGTCATCCTGGCAATTCTTTTTGCAGTGCAGCGCTTTGGCACCGGCAGGGTGGCGGCCGTGTTCGGGCCAGTGACGGCGGTGTGGTTCCTGGCCATCGGCGCCGCCGGGCTCTATCATCTTGCTGACGATCCGTCGGTCCTGCTGGCGATCAATCCCTATTACGCGATCGCTTATCTGGCCAATGCCCCCACCGGAGCCTTCGTCACGGTCGGAGCGGTGTTCCTTGCGGTCACCGGGGCCGAGGCCCTTTATGTCGACCTCGGCCATTTCGGGCGCAAGCCGATCGTGCTGGCATGGTTTTCCGTCGTGTTTCCCTGCCTGCTGCTCAACTATTTCGGACAAGGCGCCTTCGTCCTGGCTAATGGCGGCAAACCCACCAATCCGTTCTTCCAGATGCTGCCCGACTGGGCTTTGATGCCGATGGTCGGCCTGGCAACGGCAGCGACGGTCATCGCCAGCCAAGCGGTGATCTCAGGGGCTTTTTCCCTGACCCGCCAGGCAGTGCAACTCAATCTGCTGCCACGCATCGAGGTGCAGCATACTTCCGAGATGCAACTCGGCCAGATCTACATGCCGCGCGTCAACCTGCTGATCGCGCTGGGGGTGATGCTGCTGGTCGTCGGCTTTGGCAGTTCGAGTGCGCTGGCCTCCGCCTATGGCATCTCGGTGACCGGCGAAATGCTGATGACGACCATCCTGCTGTTCGTGGTGATGCGTTTCCGCTGGAAGTGGCAGCTTGCGCTCGCAGCCGCGCTCGCCCTGCTCTTCGGCTCGATCGATACCGGATTTTTCCTCGCAAATGTTGTGAAGATCCTCGAAGGCGGATGGGTGTCGATCACGGTCGCCTGCGCCATGGGGCTGATCATGTCCACATGGATCCGCGGCAGCCGCTATCTGTTCGACAAGACCCGCCGCAACGAGATTCCGCTCGATTTCCTTGCCGGCAACCTGTTGAAGAAGAAGCCGCAGCTTGTGTCCGGCACGGCCGTGTTCCTGACCAGCGATCCGCTCAGCGCGCCGACCGCGCTGATGCACAGCCTGAAGCACTACAAGGTGCTGCACGAGCAGAACGTCATCCTTTCGGTGGTGACGGCGCCGCAGCCCATCGTCCCCGACAGCGAGCGGGTCAAGATGGAGACGCTCAACGATCTGTTCATGCGGGTGACCCTGACCTTCGGCTATATGGAGCAGCCCAACATCCCACGTGCGCTGGCGATCTGCCGCAAACAGGGCTGGAAGTTCGACATCATGACGACATCGTTCTTCCTGTCGCGGCGCTCGCTCAAGGCGTCGCCCAATTCAGGCATGCCGGTGTGGCAGGACAAGCTGTTCATCGGACTGGCGCGCACGGCGGCGGATGCGACGGAGTATTTCCAGATCCCGACCGGACGCGTGGTCGAGATCGGCACGCAGGTGGCAATCTAGGGCATGCCGATATTCAGGTGAGGCCGGCCTGCGAATGGCGGTTTCCTGCGCTTCCGGTGCTCACGTACTTTAAGTACGCTCCGCTCCGGTTCTCGGAACCCACCATTCTCGACTCGGCCTGACCTGAATCTCGACATGCCCTGGCCATACAGAACGCCGCTTAGCCGGCGAGTGCCGCCTTGTTTGCTTTAAGGAACTGTTCCAGCGATCGCGGCTTCCTGCCTGACAGCGTCTCGATCGCATCGGTCACCATGCCGATGCGGCCGGAGCGCGTGTTGGTGTCGAAGGAAACGATGATGGGGGCAAAGCCTTCCGGGATGCCTGCTGCCTTCAGCCCCTCGGTCAGGGCCTCGTCCGTAAGCTGGACGACCTCGATAGGCTTGCCGGTGACTTCGGTCACGAGGGCTGCGATCTCGGCCACCGTGTAGGCCTGCGGACCCGTCAGCGTGTATGTTGTGCTTTCGGTCGCGTCCGAAGCGAGGCCGGCGGCGATTGCCGCTGCCATGTCGTCACGGGCGCCATGGGCGATGCGGCCGTCGGCCGCGGATGTGTACCAGTGCCCCGAGGCGATGGCATGCGGCAGCGACATGAACAGGTTCTCCTGATACCAGCCGTTGCGGAAGATCGTATAGGGGATACCACTCTCCTTGATCGCCTGTTCGGTGCCGTAATGGTCGCCGGCAAACAGCACCGGCGATACCGGCTCCGGGTTGGGCATCGAGGTGTAGAGCAGATGCGAGACGCCGGCTTGCCTGGCCGCCGTAACCGCGTTCCGATGCTGCTTCAGCCGCTTGCCGTGAACAATGTCGATCTCGCCGGTCGAGATGATCAGAACCCTGTCGGCGCCCTTGAATGCGCTGGCGAGTGACGCCGTATCATCGAAGTCGGCAGTCCTGATGGCGACGCCGTGTGCCGCCAGGTCGGTAAGGTTTTCCGGATTGCGCGTGGTGGCGATGATGCGCGCGGGCGCAACCTTGAGCGTGTCCAGCAGATGGCGAATGACGGCGCGGCCAAGCTGGCCGGAAGCGCCGGTGACGAGAAGGGTTTCGGTCATGGGAGGTCCTGTCTTTGCGCCGAAGCGGCGGGTGCACATAGTCTCAAAAAGAGAGCAGCACTAAAATAGGAATTGACCGACCCTCGTAAAGAAGGCAGTTTTGCGGGAGGTAGGCACACGCAAGGAACCAGCGATGGACGGCAATGTCTTCAATCTCAAATCGAAGATCGAGATCTACAAAGCCATGGCCGATGCCGGCGCCAGCTTTGCCGACTGTCCCGTCCGCGATGTGATCCAGGGCATCAGCGGCAAATGGAGTTCACTGTTGGTGATGGCGCTATCGGAGAAGCCGTATCGTTTCGGTCAATTGCGGCGGCTGGTGCCCGACATCTCGCAGCGCATGCTCACCCAGACGCTGCACGATCTGCAGCGTGACGGCTACGTGCATCGCGAGGTGTTTGCGACCAAGCCGCCCAGCGTCGAATACAGCCTCACCGATCTGGGACGCTCGATGTTCGGCCCTTTGCATGAGTTGATCCAGTGGGCCGAACGCAACCACAGCGCGGTGCGCGACGCGCGCGCCGCCTTTGATGCCGCCGCCACCTGATCCTGGTGAGCCTGTAGCTTGATTTGCCAATGCCGCTGAAGGATTGTCCGGCCTGGGCGGGATTCGGCGGGCCATGGGCAATTCTCTCGACATCGCGATTGCCGGCGCCGGGCCGGCGGGGCTGGCCGCCGCGCTCTATCTGAAGCGCGCCGGGCATCGGGTCACGATCTTCGAGCGGTTTGACGAGCCAAAGCCGGTTGGCTCCGGGCTGATCCTGCAGCCGACCGGACTGACGGTGCTCGCCGATCTTGGCCTGCTTGACGACATATTGGCGCTGGGCAGCCGCATCGATCGCCTGCGTGGCGCTGGCGCCAGGACCGGCCGCACTGTGCTCGATGTGCGCTACGATGCCCAGCGCGGTGGTCGATTCGGCTTGGCGGTGCACCGCGCGGCCTTGTTCGGCGTGCTATTGCGCGCTGCCCGGCGCGAAGCAATCGCCATCGAAACCGGCATCGAGGCCGACACGCTGGAGACCGGCGAACGGGTGGTGCTGATTTGCGGCAATGGACGCAGGGCAGGGCCGTTCGACCTCGTCGTCGATGCCAGCGGCTCGCGCTCCAAACTGCGACGGTGCCTGCAAGATCCGGGTGAGCCGCGGCCACTCGCCTATGGCGCGTTCTGGGCTTCGCTCGGCTGGCGCGGCGATGGTTTCGACGAGAACGCGCTGCTGCAGCGCTATGACAAAGCGAGCGTGATGATCGGCGTGCTGCCGATCGGCCGGCCGGAGCCGGGTGCCGAAAAGATGGCGGCGTTCTTCTGGAGCCTGAAGCCGGCGGACGTCGAAAGCGTGCGGGCCGTGGGCCTGGAAGCGTGGAAGGCGAGGGTGGTCCGGCTGTGGCCGGAATGCGAAGCGTACACCAGCCAGATCGACAGTTTCGAACGGCTTTCGCTGGCGCGCTACGGCCATCACACACTCAGGCGGCCGGCTGGCCGGCGAGTGGCCGTGATCGGCGACGCGGCGCATTCGACCAGTCCGCAGCTCGGGCAAGGCGCGAACATGGCGCTGCTCGACGCCGCGGCGCTCAATTATGCGCTGCTGCGCACGGGCAGTATCGACGCCGCGCTGGAGGCTTATGTCCAGGCGCGACGGTGGCATGTGCGGGTCTTCCAGGCGCTGTCGCTGGCGCTGACGCCGTTCTATCAGTCGGATTCGCTGGTGATGCCGTTCGTCCGCGACAAGCTGGTGGCGACGGTTGCGAGAATCCCGCCAGTGCCGAAGATCCTTGCCTCGATGGTGGCGGGAACGGTGATCGATCCGTTCAGGCGGATCTGGTTTGTGGAAGCGGAGTGGTCAGATCGTTCGACAGGCAGATCACCGTGACGTCAAGCGCTGCCCGCAAGGAAGGCCAATGCCGCCAGCACGCCAAGTGCCGCGCGAACCAGATGGAAATTGCCCCATTTGACGATCAGGTTGCGGGCATCCGGATTGGTAACGGCCGCATCCATCGCTTCCAGCAACCGGTTTGTCGGCATCATCACGATCAGCGTCCATGGCCAGGGCAGAATGATCAGCACCGCGCCGATCAGATGGGCGAGAATGCCGGTCTGCCACCAGGCGATGACGCCAAGAATACAGGCGACAACTGCTATCGACGCCTGCATGGCGGCGCCGCGCTTGTAGGAAGGTTGCCATTCCTGCAGCAGCGCCCGGTCATCGAGCCGAAGGCGCGCGGGTTGTTCGGCGACGCTGACATAGATGGCGGCGCCCGCGAAGGCGGCGGCGACGGTCAAGGCGAGCAAACCCGCGAACATCCTTATCTCCGCGATAAACCGCCATCTTTCGCGATAAACCGTTTGGCGTAGCGGACCAACACAGAAATCCAACACAGAAATTAAAGACTTGCACCGGTTCGGACAATACGCCATAGGAATGCCGAACCGTAACGTACGGTACTCTGATTTCGCAAGGCGGGAAGTTTTGTTGCAGGCAAGCACCGACTTCGACACCAGCGAAGCGCTGACGCAGCGGCAGCAGGCCGTGCTGGATGCGGCCCTTCGCCTGCTGGTCGAAGAGGGCGATAACCTGACGATGACCGCAGTGGCGCGCCGCGCAAGCTGTTCCAAGGAAACGCTCTACAAATGGTTCGGTGACCGCGATGGGCTGTTGACCGCGACGGTGCAGTGGCAAGCCTCCAAGGTGCGGGTGGTGCCGGTCGATGGCAAGGGGCTCTACCTCGCCTCGCTGACGGCCAGCCTGGAGCGTTTCGCCTCCGACTGGCTCAAGGTGATTTCGAGCGACACATCGATCGCGCTGAACCGGGTGGCGGTCGGCCATGCCGGTTCCGGTAAGGACGATCTCGGCGCCATCGTGCTGGAGAACGGCCGCTTCGCGCTGGCAAGACGCCTGAAGCCGGTGCTGGAGGCAGGCCGGCAAGCCGGGCTTCTCGACTTTTCGGACGCCGAAACGGCGTTCCGCACCTTTTTCGGGCTGGTCGCCCGCGATGTGCAGATGCGCCTTCTGCTCGGCGACCGGCTGGAATTGACTGATGCGGCGATCGGCGGCGATGCCGTCCGGGCGACGCAGCAGTTTCTCGCTCTTCACGGAGCAAAAACCGGGCCGCAGGACCCCTAGGGCCGGATGATTTCAGGTCAAGTCGACCTGAAATCTGAATCCGGCTCTAAATCAAAGAGATAGAGCATGATGTCGTCCGAAAACCGCTTCACACTTTTCGGCATCATGCTCTGAATTCAAAACGGGAAGGAAGAAAGATGCGTGTCTATTACGATCGCGACGCCGATCTCAATCTGATCAAAGGCAAGAAGGTTGCCATCATCGGCTATGGCAGCCAGGGCAGGGCGCATGCGCTCAACCTGAAGGATTCCGGCGCCAAGGACATTGCCATCGGCCTCAAGGCCGGCTCGGCGACCGCCAAGAAGGTCGAGGCCGACGGGCTCAAGGTGATGAGCGTGGCGGACGCCGCCAAATGGGCCGACCTGATGATGATGGCGACGCCGGACGAATTGCAGGCCGACATCTACAAAAACGAGATCGCGCCGAACATCCGCGACGGGGCGGCGATCGCCTTTGCCCATGGCCTTAACGTGCATTTTGGCCTGATCGAGCCGAAGGCCTCGGTCGACGTCGTCATGATCGCGCCGAAAGGTCCCGGCCACACGGTGCGCGGCGAATACCAGAAGGGCGGCGGCGTGCCGTGCCTGGTCGCGGTCAACCAGGACGCTTCGGGCAATGCGCTCGATCTGGCTTTGTCCTATGCCTGCGGCGTCGGCGGCGGCCGTTCTGGCATTATCGAGACCAATTTCCGCGAGGAATGCGAGACCGACCTGTTCGGCGAGCAGGTGGTGCTGTGCGGCGGCCTGGTCGAACTGATCCGCGCCGGCTTCGAGACGCTGGTGGAAGCCGGCTATGCGCCCGAGATGGCCTATTTCGAGTGCCTGCACGAGGTCAAGCTGATCGTCGACCTGATCTATGAGGGCGGCATCGCCAACATGAACTACTCGATCTCGAACACCGCCGAATGGGGCGAATATGTTTCGGGCCCACGCATCATCACCGCCGACACCAAGGCCGAGATGAAGCGCGTGCTGAAGGATATCCAGACCGGCAAGTTCACCTCGGAATGGATGCAGGAATACCGCGCCGGCCTGTCGCGCTTCAAGGGCATCCGCCGCATGAACGACAGCCACCAGATCGAGGAAGTCGGCGCCAAGCTGCGCGCGATGATGCCGTGGATCTCGAAGAACAAGCTGGTTGATAAGGCCAAGAACTGATCCCGCGACCCAGTCTTCCAAAAAAACGCAAGCCGGCGGAGCGATCCGCCGGCTTTTCTTCCAGCCGGCCGGCATCGCCTGGCCGGCGAAATCTCGGCTGTTCAGCCGTAGTGCCAGTGTGGCTTCGGTTCGGTGCCGGTGAACATCACGCCGAGGCGGTCCTGGCGGCGCCAGCGGACCACTGCCTTGTAGGCGATGCCATCGACCGGCACATAGAGCAGAAACTCGTCGGGTACGCGTGCGTCGGGCGAGACTTTCAGTTCCGCGCCGCCGGCATGCATGTTGCGCACCGTGCAGGTGACCTCGGAATTGGTCACGCCGGTCAGGATCGTCGCGCCCTTCAGCACGCGCTGCCGGTGTTTGTCCCTGTGTTCGTCTTCGGCCATCGTGCAAATCCGCCGATCATTCCTTGGGCGATCGTCGCATGTGTCAGGCGGAGCGATCGCCACGATAGTTAGGCCGGTCTGATAAAGATCGTGTTATCTTTGACGGCAGCGTCGCTATTTCTCGCCTGACGGCGCGTGGAAGATGAAAAATCCAATGAAAACGGCGCCGCAAGGTGCGGCGCCGGTCGAGAATTCGACGGTTGCTTGGCTCAGCTATAAGGCGACCAGCACTGCTGGCGGGGGCCGTTATAGGGCTGGAACGTGTTGTCCCAGGCGCGATACGAGCGGTAACGATTGTAGCACCACCGGACGTGAGCGCTGGACCCTGCACGATAATAGCGGCGCGGCGCCGGCGCGTCGTAGTAGTTGTAGTTATTGTACATGCTGCCGAGGCCGAGCCCCAGGCCGAGGCCCAGAATCGCGGCGCCTGCACCATCATCGTAATAGCCGCCGCGGTAATGGCGGCGATGATGGCGCCAACGCCAGTTATCCCCGCGATTCCAGTTTCTACGGTTCCAGTCGCCACGGTCCCAATTTCCCGATCTGGAGAAACGACGGCCGTCATGGCGACGCCATTGCCACTCGTTGAAGCGTGGATTGTTGCCGCCCGCCCACCCATCGCGGACAGGCGTGATCGTCGGCGTAGCGGTGCTGGCGGGCACCGAGAAATCCGGCTGCATGATCGGGCCGGCGGTGGACGGCGCGGTGATGCCGGAGATCAGGCCCAAGGCCAACAACCCGGATTTGACTGTGGAAGAAAGGAGCGAGTTCATTGCACTCTCCAAGAGATTTCAGGCCCCACGCCCAGAATACCCCGGGGAAGAACCTCATTGATGGAACTTTCCGTCTGAACGGAGGATGAACGGAAAAGGTTCCGTCAACCATGACGGGAATGCCATCAGGACCAACCGATCTCCGCTGGTGGTCCTGCGACCTTGTTTTCTCCCGCGCTTGCGGGCAAAGCTCGTCGCCATGACGCTGCGCCTCGCCACATTCAATGTCGAAAACCTGATGAACAGGTTCGATTTTTCCGGATACCGCAACCAGCTCAACGAAGATCGCACGCTGGCGCTTTTCGATATACAGAGCGAGGCCGAATACAGGATGCTGGAACAGGCCCGCGCCATCGCGCAATCCGACGATACGCGGCAATTGACGGCGCTGGCGATCGCCGCCACCCGGGCCGACATCATCTGCATGCAGGAGGTCGACAACATCGAGGCGCTGAAGGCCTTCGAATATGGCTATCTGTTCAAGATGGTGGGGCAGGGCTACCGGCAGAAATACACCACCGCCGGCAACGATTCGCGCGGCATCGACGTCGCCGTGATGATGCGCGACGAGACGGCGCAAGGCCAGCCGATCGAGTTCGTGCGCATGACCAGCCATGCCTATGTCACGTTCGAGCAGTTCGGCCTCTTCACGCCGGAACTGGCCGCACTGGGGAACCAGGCCAACGACCGCATCTTCCGGCGCGACTGCCTGGAAATCGACCTGAAGGTAGGCGGCGTGCCGCTGACGCTCTATCTCGTGCATTTCAAGTCGATGGGCTCGCCTCGAAATGGCCTCGACGGTCGCGAGGCGACGATGCCGCTCCGCATCGCCGAGGCGCAAGCGGTGCGCCGCATCATCGAGGAGCGTTTCGGAGGAGATCATGCCGCCGACAAACGCTGGGCGATCTGCGGCGACATGAACGATTACCGGCAGCGTGTGAAGATCACCGGCGATGCCGTCGACGGTTATCGCTTCGAGGTGATCAACGAGAACCAGTCCTGCCTCAACACGCTCACCGCCGGCGGCTTTTGTGAAAACGCGGTCGAGCGGCGCCCCGAAATGGATCGCTGGACCTTCTACCACACACGTGGGCCGCAAGAGCGGCATCTCTGCCAGCTCGACTACATCCTGCTGTCGAAGGGGCTGGCGGCCAGGAACGCGACAGCCGTTCCCGATATCATCCGCAACGGCCAGCCCTGGCGCACGATATTTCCGGCCGGCCAGGAGGTGGACCGTTTTCCGCGCGCCGGCTGGGACCGGCCGAAAGCCTCCGATCATTGTCCGGTGGCGATCGCACTGGACATGGCCTGAGGTGTGTTGATATTCAGGTGATGCCGGCCTGCAAACGGCGGCTTCCTGCGCTTCCGGTGCTCACGGACCAAATGTCCGCTCCGCTCCGGTTCTCGGAAACCACCATTTTCGGCTCGGCCTGACCTGAATCTCAACACACCTCAGAGCAAGATGAGCTTCGACCTGCCGCGCAATGTCATCATGCCGGTCGATGCCGTCGACGTCCGGCTCGATCCTGGCCCGCATCCGTTCGAGCGCGACAACCGCCAAGCGATCGCCGAGAATTGGAGAAGGGAAATCGCGGCCAATCCGGCACTTTTCGATGGCACCGTGGTGCTGCTTTCAGCACTCAGCTATCGTGACAGTCGTCTGGTCGGCCGCTGCCACGCAGTGCGCTACTCGACCTTCATGCTCTGGCGCAGCAATCGGCAGGCCGCCGGGGCCGAGCATGCCTATGCCCATGCCATGCTGGTCGCCGGCGACAACGCGCTGGTTGCGATCCGCATGGCGCCGCACACTGTCAATGCCGGCCGGGTCTATTTCGCAGCCGGCTCGTTCGAGCCGGTCGATTTTCGTGACGGACTTGTCGACGTCGACTTCAACATGGTCCGCGAGGTAGGCGAGGAGACCGGGATCGATCTGTCTGGTGCCGCGCGCGGCCAACGCTACCACGCACTATCCACGCCGAGCGGCACGGTCATCTTCCGCCGCTATAGGCTTGTCGAGCCGGCCGACGAGATCGCGCGGCGCATCAGTGCCTTCGTCGCCGCCGAAGCCGAACCTGAGATCGAGGGGCCGGTGATCATCCGCCACGCCGCCGATCTGCCGGAAGGGCTGATGGGGCACATGAAGCCACTGATCGAGTGGCATTTCGCCGGGAAGGACTAACGACGCGTTTTGCCTGCCATGGCCTTGCGATCGCTGCGGGCGGCTACCAGGAACAATATGACGCCGAGACCCAGCAAGGCTCCCATCGCCATTCCCATCGTCTGGCCGATGACCTGCTGGAAATCGGCGGTGACGCGATCGGGATTGTCCATGCCATAGCTGGCCAGATACCACCAGAGGCCTGCCAAGGCGGCCTCAACGATCACCATCGCCAAAATCAGGCGCTCTTTCTTGCTCATACTTCCCCACCCCCCTCGGGTTATATTAGCCCCGACGATAATACTAACACCGCAGGTTGAGTAGCGACAGGGAAGAGGCGAAGAACTCCCAAAAAAAGTATAAACAGCCGAAACGTCGCGTGACGCCTCTATTCATGCCTCAACGCGTCGATCGGATCGAGCCTTGCGCCGCGCAGTGCCGGGAAGAAGCCGAACACCATGCCGATCAGCGCCGAGAAACCAACGGCAAGCAGAATGACCGCCGGGCTTGGTGCAAACGGTATGGCCAGCGTCACCGAGGCGAGGCCGGCGAGTGCCAGGCCGATCAGGATGCCGATGATGCCGCCGAGCAGCGACAGCACCGTCGCCTCGACCAGGAACTGGATCAGGATGTGCTTTTCACGCGCGCCGATAGCCAGTCGGATGCCGATCTCGCGGGTGCGTTCGGTCACCGAGACGAGCATGATGTTCATGATGCCGATGCCGCCGACCAGCAGGCTGACGCCGGCGACGGCACCGAGCATGCCGGTCATGGTGGTGGTGGCGCTGGCCATGGCGTCAGCGATCTGGGTCATGTCGCGGATCGAGAAATCGTCCTCGCGATCGGGCGTGATGCGGCGTGTGTCGCGCAATATGTCCTCGACGCGTGGCAGCAGTTCGCTTGTCGGCGTCCTGTCGTCGGCGGCGACATAGATGTTGTCGACATCGCGGTTTCCGGCGATGCGGCGCTGGTAGGCATGCAGCGGCATCAGCACGACATTGTCCTGGTCCTGGCCGAAGCCGGTATAGCCCTTGGGTTCGAGCAGGCCGATGATCTTGCAGGAGGTGCGGTTGACGCGGATGATTTCGCCCTCGGGGTCGCCGGCGCCGAAGAACTGCTGGCGCACCGTTTCGCCGATCAGGCAAACGCCGGTGCCCGAGCGGGTTTCGGAATCGCTGAACGGGCGGCCCGACGCCAGCTTCCATTCGCGCGCATCGAGATAGGCGCTGTCGGTGCCGGTGACGCCCGATGTCAGGCTCTCGGTGCCGAAGATGACGCGCACCTGCTTTTGCGAGGCCGGCGAAATGGCGCGGGCCCCGGTC
>NZ_NWQG01000142.1:0-4515 GCF_002529485.1 Mesorhizobium sanjuanii | reverse complement strand
GACTTGACCTTTTCGGTGGTGCCGGAGCCGATGGTGAGCATGGCGATAACGGCGGCGACGCCGATGACGATGCCGAGCAGGGTCAGGAACGAGCGCAGCACGTTGCGGCGCACGGAGAGCAGCGAGAGGCGGACGGTTTCCCAGATCATGGTCAAGCCATCTCCAGGTTGGCCGTGTCGGAGGCGACGTGGCCGTCGAGGAAGCGGATCGTGCGCTCGGCATAGCCGGCGACGTCGGCCTCGTGGGTGACCATGGCGATGGTGAGGCCCAACTCGGTGTTCAACCGGGTCAGCAATTCCATGATCTCATGCGTGCGGGCGGTGTCGAGATTGCCGGTCGGCTCGTCGGCCACCAGAAGCGTCGGCCTGGTGACGATGGCGCGCGCGATCGCCACGCGCTGCTGCTGGCCGCCTGACAGTTCGGCCGGCGTATGGTGCTCGCGGCCGACAAGGCCGACCTCGGCCAGCGCCTTCATGGCAAGGTCGTGCCGGTCACGGGCGCCGACGCCGCGATAGATCAGCGGCAGTTCGACATTCTCCGCCGCCGTGGTGCGCGGCAAAAGGTTGTAGCCCTGGAAGACGAAGCCGACATAGAGGTTGCGCAGCAAGGCGCGGCGGTTGCGGTCGAGACGGCCGGCATCGACACCCATGAAGCTGTAGGTTCCGGCCGTCGGCGTGTCGAGGCAGCCGATGATGTTCATCGCCGTCGACTTGCCCGAGCCGGATGGACCCATGATGGCGACGAACTCGCCACGACGGATGGCAAGATCGACACCGGCCAGCGCATGGACCTTGGCTTCGCCCTGGCCATAGCTCTTCCAGACCTTGTCGAAGCTGATGAGGGTCGCGCCCGACGCCACGGTCTCAGCTCCGCTGCTGCGAGGCGGTGATGACTTGCGCACCTTCTTCGAGGCCGGAGGTGATCTCGGTCAG
Organism: Mesorhizobium sanjuanii; assembly: GCF_002529485.1. Classification (NCBI taxonomy): domain Bacteria; kingdom Pseudomonadati; phylum Pseudomonadota; class Alphaproteobacteria; order Hyphomicrobiales; family Phyllobacteriaceae; genus Mesorhizobium; species Mesorhizobium sanjuanii. The sequence continues at coordinate 3,583 of NZ_NWQG01000142.1, read as the reverse complement.
TTCGCCGTCAGTGGAGCCGACCTTGACGCTGACCGGCCGAGGCCGGCCATTCTCCAGCACGTAGAGCGTGCGCGAGCCGTCGGTGGGCGTCGTCGTCGCCTGGCGCTGGCGATTGCCGCCCGGACGTCCCATGCGGCCGGTGAACAGGTCCCTCAGGCTCCACGCGCGAGCAGTGGATGCCGCTGGCGGCCGGTAGCGGAAGGCGGTGGCCGGCACGGTGAGCACGCCCTTGGCCTGCCTGGTGACGACCGAAACGGTGGCGGTCATGCCAGGCCGCAACAACAGTTCGTTGTTGTCGACCTCGAGCCGCGCATCGTAGGTGACGACGCCGTCGGTGGTGACCGAGGCGTAGGAGATGTCGCGGATCTCGGCGTCGAACGGCCGCTCCGGGAAGGCATCGACGGTGAAGCGGGCATGCTGGCCGGGCTTGACCGCGCCGATGTCGGCCTCGTCGACCGCTGCCTTCAATTCCATGTTCCTGAGGTCGGCGGCGATGACGAACAGCACCGGCGCCTGCAGCGAGGAGGCAACCGTCTGGCCGGGATCGACCGATCGAGTCAGAATGATGCCGTCGATGGGCGCATAGATCGTGCTCTTGGCGAAGTCCGTCTGCTGCGCCTTGAGATCGGCATTGGCGATGGCAAGATTGGCTTTTGCGCTGTCGAGCGCAGCCTTGGAGCGGTCGCGCGTCGCGGTCGCCGCTTCGAGCGACTGGTCCGTCGCCATGCCGCGCTTGGTGAGTGCCGCAGCGCGCACGAGCGCCCTTTCGTTTTCGGTGAGGGTTACGGTGGCGTCCTCGACATTCGCCGCCGCCGCCTTGGCTGAAGCCTCGGCACGCTCGATCTGCACCTCCAGCTTGGCCGTGTCGAGCGCCGCCAGCACATCGCCCTTCTTTACCTGCTGGTTCTCATTGACCGCGACCGAGCGAACGACGCCGGACAGTTCGCTAGAAATGTCGACCTGGGTGAGGGGTTGCAGCGTGCCGGTGGCCGAGACCGCGACTGTGAGGTCCGCGACAGCAGCCGGCACCGTCGTATAGTCGATCTTGGCAGGAGACCCGGCATACCATTGATAGCCGACGAAGCCGGCGGCGATGACGATCAGCGCCAGCAGGCCATAGAGCCAGCCACGGCGACGTGTCTTGCGCAGCCCTTTCTGGTCAAGGCCGAGCGCCGTCTCGATGGCGGAATCCGATTCCGTCTTTGGCAGATTGACAATCTGGTCCACGCCGGACCCCTATAACGCCTGATGCCCCTATGAGTGTACAAATCAGGCTGACTGGTTCGAATATCAAATTAAATTTCGCTCATGTTTGGATTGAGGCAGAGGACTTTCTAAAATGCAGCCGCGCAATTACTTGCTTTATGATGTGTTTACGACCGAGCAACTGGCCGGCAATCCGCTGGCTGTCGTGCTCGACAGCAAAGGGCTGGACACGGCCGGGATGCAGGCGATTGCGCGCGAGTTCAATCTCTCCGAAACCGTTTTCGTGCTGCCTCCCGACAATCCCAAACACCGCAATCGTATCCGCATTTTCACGCCCGACTATGAAATGCCGTTCGCTGGTCATCCGACCGTGGGTTCGGCGATCGCGCTGGCCGAAATGGTCGGAGACGGCAACGCCGCCGGCATCTTCGTGCTGGAGGAGAATATCGGCCCGGTGCGCTGCGCCGTCAGCAAGCACGACGGCGCCACCTTCGCCGAGTTCGACCTGGCCAAGCTGCCGGAACCGCTGAAGCTCGCCGCCGATCCGGAGGCGATTGGGGCAGCGCTGGGGTTGGGACCACACGAGATCGGTTTCGAGAATCACCGCGTCTCATTCTGGTCGGCCGGCGTGCCCTATGTGATCATTCCCGTTGCCGACCTGGAGGCGGCAGGTCGGATAAGGCTCGACAACCAGGCCTGGTCGGAACTGGCGCCGCGCAAGAGCGAATGGGCTTTCGCTAGCCCCTATGTCTATTGCCGCGAGACGGTGAACCACGACAGCGCCTTCCATGTGCGCATGATCGTGCCGGGCAGTCCCTCCTATGAGGATCCGGCAACAGGCTCGGCGGCTGCGGCCTTTGCCGGCGCCATCATGCATTTCGACCGCCCGACGGACGGCGTATCGCAGCTGTGGATCGAGCAAGGGCTGGAGATGGGCCGGCCGTCGCGCATCCGCCTCGAGCTCAATGTCGAAGGCGGCAAACTGGCGGCCGCCCGCATCGGCGGCCATGCGGTCAAGGTGGCGGAGGGCAGGCTGTTCGTCTGAAGGACAGCCTGTGCTTCGTCATCCTAGGGCGGAGCAGGAGCGAAGCGACGTCGCGAAGACCCTAGGATCCATGCCGTAACGGCGGAGCGTCGCCGCGGGACACGCCTTGGAAGTCTTAGCAGGACGGAGGCTGAGGATGGATCACAGCAGCGCGGCTTTTGTTTTGCGCCGCTGCATTCTTCAGCCAATGTTACGGCATGGATCCTAGGGTCTCTGCTCCGCTTCGCGTTCGCTCCGCCCTAGGATGACGAAGCCGGTGCGATTTGTCGGGAAATGATTCCGGCAGGGCTGGACATGACTGGTATCGGCGGCTATATGCCCGCCGACGCCGGTTTTACCGGTCGAGTGGGTGCGTAGCTCAGTTGGTAGAGCAGCTGACTCTTAATCAGCGGGTCCACAGTTCAATCCTGTGCGCACCCACCAAAGATTTCAAAGACTTGGTGGAAAGACCCTGAAAGCGAGACGCGTTTGACGTGTCCCGCGTTGTTCCGGTTATGGCGCCGGCTTGCCCAGGCTGGCCTTGAACTTGACCTTCATGCCGATCTGCCCGGTAACGGTGATCTGAGATCCAGCGCCGCCGTTGTTGTGGCGATCCCGGGCGTTGACGTTCGTCGTGACGCTGGTGATTTCACAGCTGTCGGCGATGGCTTCGAGCACCATGGCGCAACTGCCGCTCGCTATCTTGTAGAAGGAACGTATGCCGGCCTGCTGTTGCACGGCCATATCTTCGTCGTCCTTGACCGGAAGGGTCATCGTTATGCTGGATTGCACCCTGGCCAATCCATCGTCGCCCGGCCGTCTGGGTCGGCCATTCTCATCGACATACTGGGAAAAAGCCGGCGCTATCGCGCCAGAAAGCATCGCAACTAAAAGTGCTGCTTTCAAATACATGTTTTGATCTCCGCATGAGGTTTTCTAATCTCATGGAACAATCAAAACGGTGTTATTGTTTTGGCTCAATCAAGCTGAAATTTTGACGGATTTACTTCTCCGACACCCCAGCCTCAGCAAAACTCGCCATGCGGGCGTGGCATTCGAGCGCCGAGCGGACGATGTTGACGGCGAGGCAGGCGCCGGAGCCTTCGCCGAGCCGCATGCCGAGATCGAGCAGCGGCGGCAGGCCGAGCGCTTCGAGCAGCCGGCGATGGCCGGATTCGGCCGAGACATGGGCAGCGATGGTGTGGGCGAGGCCGGCCGGGTGCAGCCTCGCCAGGGCCGCTGCGGCGGCGGTGCAGACGAAGCCGTCGAGCAATACCGGCACATTGTTGCGGCGTGCGGCCAGCGTCGCGCCGAAGATGGCGGCGAGTTCGCGGCCGCCAAGCGTGGCCGCGA
>NZ_NWQG01000141.1:0-2311 GCF_002529485.1 Mesorhizobium sanjuanii | reverse complement strand
AGACGAGGTCGATATCCCCAGTCACCGCGCCGTAGCCGGCCGAGACGGCGGCGAGGAAGGCTTTTTCGTCCATTGCCGGCTCTTGCGTGAAGTCGCCGGTCGGGCGGTCGAGGTCGAGCGGGATGACGTCGAGTTCGGCGCCGGCGATGCGGGCAAGCTGGTTGATGGCAGCACCGCCGCCGGCGAAATTCGCCACCATCTGCACGGTGACCTCCGACGGGAAGGCCGACACGCCTTGCGCGGTGACGCCATGGTTGCCGGCAAAGACGAAGACTTTCACGCGGTCGAGCTTCGGCATGTCGCGGCCCTGCCAGCGCGCCAGCCAGGCGGCTATGGTCTCCAGCCGGCCGAGGCTGCCCTGTGGCTTGGTCAGCGTGTTTTGACGGCGGGCCACTGCTGCCGCCGCGGTATCGCTGCCGGCAGGAAGGTCGAGGCAGGCCGCGCGCAGTTCATCAAGCGATTTGAAGGACATGGGAAAGATTTCTCCGAAAGAGAGTCAGGATAGGGAAACGGAAGCGACGAGCAGGAGGGCGATCTCGGCGAGCTGCTGTAGCGCGCCGACGGTATCGCCGGTCTGGCCGCCGATCTGGTTGAGGCAGAGCGCGCGGAAGGCGGTGAACAGGAGTCCAAGCAGGATCAGCGCGACGACAGCTCCGCCCAGCCCAAGCGCCAGCAGCGCGAGCGCGCCAAGTACGGCGCCGAGAGCAGCCGTTTCGGCCGAGACGGCGCCCGCTCCGGTCGAGAGGCCGTCGTCGCGGGCTGGTGGCAAGAAATGCATGAAAGCGCCGAGCAGGCCACGCGAGCCGGCATGGGCTGCAACGAGAGCGAAGAGGGCCCCTGCCGGAGTGGCGAACTGTGCGAGGACGCTCCAGCGGATCAGCAGTGACAGGCCGAGCGCGCAGGCGCCATAGGCGCCAATGCGGCTGTCGCGCATGATCTCCAGCTTTTTCTCACGCGTCTTGCCGCCGCCAAAACCGTCGGCGACGTCCGAAAGCCCGTCTTCGTGAAGACAGCCGGTGGCGAGCAGGATGGAGGCGAGGACAAGGGCTGCCGCCGGTCCGCCGGCGAGACCGAGTTTTATCCCGACGGCATAGACCACGGCGCCAATCAGGGCGACGGCGAGACCGGCCAGCGGAGCTGCCCAGATCGCGGCGGCGAGGGTACGTCCGCGAACGTCGAAAACCGGCAATGGCAGCCGGGTGAAGAAGACGAGGCAAAGCGCAATGTCGTCGAGCGCCTGCCGGGTTGAGGGGACTGCGGTCATGCACCTCTCGCGATGGCATGGAAGAAGGTGCCGCTGACATTGCCGCGCCGGTAGCCTGAGGCGCCCAGCGGATTGCCCTGGCCGTCGGCGAGGTCGGCCAGCGGCTCGTCATTGCCGGTCGCAATCATCTGCGCATAGTGGAACTCGTGGCCGCGGATCAGCGTCCCCTCGGCCCCCAGCGGGCAATCGGCACGCAGCCGCGCCTCGCGATAACCGAGATTCATCTTGCGCTTTGCAAAACTGGTCGAATGGCCGAGCAGGCCAAGCATGCCGTGTGTCTCGCCCTCCGCATCTTCCAGCGCTTCACCCAGCACCATGAAGCCGCCGCACTCGCCATGGACGGGCCGGGTCGCCGAGAAGGCTTGCATGCCGGTGTGGAAATTCGCCGCCGCCGCGAGGCGGCCGGCGTGAAGCTCGGGATAGCCGCCCGGCAGCCAGCAGACGTCGCAATCTTCTGCCGGCGCCTGGTCGTCGAGCGGCGAGAAGGGAACGATTTCCGCACCGGCCTTGCGCCAGTGGGCTGCGACATGCGGATAGAGAAAGGTAAAGGCGGCATCCTGCGCCAATGCGATGCGCTGGCCGGGCGGCGGCAATGCGTCGCTGAAATTGCCCGGTGCCGGCGTGAATGGCGCCGCCAGCGCCATGATGGCATCGAGGTCGAGCGATTGTTCGACCATGTCGGCAAGGCGGTCGAGATGGGCCATCAGGTTCTCATATTCGCCGGCCTGGACGAGGCCGAGATGGCGTTCCGGCAGGTTGAGCGAGGGGTCGCGCAGGATGGCGCCGACCACCGGCAGGCCGATTGCCTCGACGGCTTCGCCGCAGAGCCGGCGGTGGCGTTCGCTGCCCAGCCGGTTGAGCACGACGCCAGCCATGAGCACGTCGGGATCATAGGTGGCGAAACCCTTGGCGACGGCTGCGGCCGTGGTCGACTGGCCGGAGACATCGAGCACCAGCAGCACCGGCAGGCCGTAGAGCCGGGCGAGGTCGGCGGCGGAGCCGGAGCGTCCGGCCGGCGCGGGTATGCCATCGAACAGGCCCATGGCG
>NZ_NWQG01000140.1:0-10953 GCF_002529485.1 Mesorhizobium sanjuanii | reverse complement strand
TTTCCGGCATCCCGGCAACGGCGGTGTTCATGCGCTCAGGCTACCATCTCGGCAACGCCGAGCTCGGCCTGGCTCTCGGCCTTCTCGGCCTTGGCGTTGCGCTGAGCGAATTGCCCTGGGGGCTGCTCACCGATCGCTGGGGCGACCGTCGCGTGCTTCTGACCGGGCTCAGCGCCACCGCGGCCTGGCTTTTGCTGATGGCGATGCTGGTCGCGCCGTCGGCGGCATTTGTGCCCGGCGTCCCGCTTCTGGCAGCCAGCCTGCTTGTCGCCGGCCTGCTCGGCGGCAGCGTCAACGGCTCCAGCGGCCGCGCCATCATGGCCTGGTTCCAGGAGGGCGAGCGCGGCTTTGCCATGAGCATCAGGCAGACGGCGGTACCGCTTGGCGGCGGGCTTGGGGCGCTGGTCCTTCCCTCGCTTGCTTCGGCTCACGGCTTCGCAGCCGTCTTCGGGCTGCTGGCGGTGGCATCCGCTGTCTCGGCCCTGTTCGCCTGGCTCTGGCTGCACGAGCCGCCGATGGCGGGCGAGAATAGCATCGCACCGGTGGTCGTGCCCGGTCCGGCGCCGTTGCGCAATATCGAGGTCTGGCGCATTTCGACCGCCATTGGCATGCTCTGTTTCCCGCAGGTGGCGGTGCTCACCTTTGCCTCCGTCTTCCTGCACGACTTCGCCGGAATGGGAACGGTGGCGACCAGCGCCAGCCTTGCCGTCGTGCAGACCGGCGCCATGGTCATGCGCGTCTGGAGCGGGCGCTTCACAGACCGCCACGGCAACCGCCGCCTCTTTCTCCGGCTATGCTGCGCGCTCAGCGCGCTTGCCTTTGTGCTGCTTTGGCTGCTGGTTCTGGCCGCCTCCGGGCACCCGGCGCTGATGTCAGCGCTTCCGCTGGCGCTGGTCTTTGCCGGCATCTGCGTTTCGGCCTGGCATGGCGTCGCCTATACCGAACTCGCCACGCTTGCCGGCGCCGGCCATGTCGGAACCGCACTCAGCCTTGCCAACAGCTTCGTTTTCGTCGGTTTCTTCCTGGTGCCGGCAGCCATTCCGGGTCTGGTCGTTCTCTGCTCGTGGTCGGGCGTATGGCTGGCGGCGGCCGTCTGCGCATTGGTCGCCTGGCCGGTTTTTCTCCGGCCGAGCTGAATTTTCCGGCCCGGCTGGGCGGCGTAAAGACGTCTCGTTTGGCGTCAACATCAAAAAAACACGATCGACCTTGTTAACGCCCCATCAAGGTTAATGCATCATTGTTCCTCTCCAGTGGGGTCCGTTGCGTTTCTGGAGAGTTCCGTGCATCGACGTGTTGTGAAGCGGCTGCTCGCCGCCGCCGGTGAGAAGAAGCGTTCCTTCCTGTCTCCTCTGGCTATTGATCTCGGCATCTTGGGCGGCTTCCCCAAGAGTTCCGTGCATCGAAATGTCTTGACGCGGCTTGTCGCTGTCGCTGGTGAGAAAAAACGTTCCTTCCTGTCTCCTCTGGTCGTTGGGCTTGGCATCTGGGTCGGCTTTCCCAATGTCATTGCCTACCAGGACATGACGAGCCTGGTCTCCGGCCTCGAAGCGCCGAGCGTCCGCTGGAACGCCTTTGTCGAGAAATCCGTGGCCGGTTCGGTTCATGCCGCCGAGATGCCTTTTCTTGATTCCGACACCACCGGTTCGATCTCGGGTTCAGGCGTCCGGTTGCCCGGCATCGGCACCGTGTCGTTTCGCGGCAAGGGCAGCGCAGCCAGCACGACACCCGACGAGGATCGCGTCATGCGCGCCGACAAGGGGGACCGGATCATCCAGATCTCGCCGGTGGCGCCGCCGAAGAACTTCAATGCCGGCTCGATCTTCGAGCGCACCTCCTCGCTGCTTCGCCCGAGCATGGACAGCGGCCTGAAGATGGCCTTCGCCAAGCCCGAGATCAAAGGCAAGGAGATCGAGATCGCCGCCGCATTCCACACGCGCGTCGACAAGAAGCCCGATCCCGACATGCCGCCCATGCTTGCGGCATTGGTCAACAACGATCATCCCGATGTGCTCGCGACCGCCTATGCATCGGCCGCGCCCGACTATGCGCAGGCATCGCCCTTCGAGGCATTGCTGCAGGACGAGCAGCCGAACAATGGCCGCTTCATTCCGCCAATGACCAAGGGCGACCACTCCTGGATGCAGAATCCGCTGCCGGCGAGCGTCTTCTCCAAGCCGGAGCAGGCATGCCTTGCCAACGGCATCTATTTCGAGGCGCGCGGCGAGAGCGTGCGCGGCCAGGCCGCCGTCGCCCAGGTCATCCTCAACCGCGTCCGCAATCCGGCCTATCCGAATTCGATCTGCGGCGTCGTCTACCAGAACGACAAATGGTTCAACCGCTGCCAGTTCTCCTTCGCCTGCGACGGCAGGAAGAAGCGCATCGAAAGCCCCGCCAACTACAGAATTGCCCAGGACGTCGCCATGGCGGTCACCGCCGGCAAGATCTTCATCCCGGAAGTGGGATCGTCGACCCATTATTACGCCAACTATGTCAATCCGGGCTGGGCGCGAGCGATGAAAAGAATGACCAAGATCGGCTTGCATATCTTTTACCGCACCTATGGCGGCGGCTGGAGCTGAGCACCCCCGACGCGGCCAATCGAAGAGCCACCGCCGCAGGGATTCGGCCGCAGCGCGCCAGAGACAGTGTCGGGCACGATGTCGCACCTTGGCAAGCCGTTGATTCAAATACGAAAAATACTTGAGGCTGAAGTTCTGCCCGTGGCTTGACGGAGGCAGACCCTCTAACTATGTTGCCGGCGACTTTAGAAGCGGACGGACGGCGACGGTCTGGCCGGGCAGGGGGGTTCGATGGCCGACAAGAATGGGCCACACGGAACCGGAGAAACCGGCCGCGGCAAGCAGCATGAAGCCGACATCCGCGATGACGATCTTGAGCGCCGCCGGCGCGACCTTGAAGCATCGCTAGCGACAAGGCGGCCGGACCGGCTCGAGGGGAAAGACGACGCGAAAGCGGGCAGTGCGGCCGGGTACGGCCAGGCACTCAAACTGTCCAGCGAGTTCATCGCCGGGGTAGTGGTGGGTGCCGGCATCGGCTGGATCATCGACCGTCTGGCGGGGACATCGCCGTGGGGTCTGATCGTGTTCCTGCTGCTGGGCTTTGGCGCCGGTGTGCTCAATGTCATGCGCTCCGCGGGGCTTGTGGCGCAATTCGGACAGGGCGAAAAACCGCGCGATCCGAAAGAATGAACCAAGGCGCCGCTGGTCGGCGCGATGAACAGGACAATAAAGTCGCGCGCGGCTTTGATGGGGATTATTAAGTGGCTGCTGACAAGGTCGATCCGATCCACCAGTTCCATATCGTCAAGCTGATTCCGATCAACATCGGCGGCTACGATCTGTCCTTCACCAATTCGGCGCTGTTCATGGTCGCCACCGTTGCCGTTGCATCGGCGTTCCTCTACCTCACGACGTCGAGCCGCAGCCTCATTCCCACCCGTCTTCAGTCGGTCTCCGAAATGGCCTATGAATTCGTCGGCAACATGCTGAGGGACGCGGCCGGGACGCAAGGGATGAAGTTCTTCCCCTTCGTGTTTTCGCTGTTCATGTTCGTGCTCGTCGCCAACCTGCTTGGCCTTTTCCCGTATTTCTTCACAGTCACCAGCCACATCATCGTCACCTTCGGTCTCGCCGCGCTGGTGATAGGAACCGTCGTGGTCTACGGCTTCATGAAACACGGCCTGGGTTTCCTGAAGCTGTTCGTGCCGCATGGCGTTCCTGTCTACCTTTTGCCGCTGGTCGTGCTGATCGAGGTGATTTCCTTCGTGTCGCGCCCGGTCAGCCTCTCGGTTCGTCTGTTCGCCAACATGCTGGCCGGCCACATCACGCTGAAGGTGTTCTCCGGCTTTGTCGTCAGCCTGAGCGCGCTGGGAGCGGTCGGCGTCGCCGGCTCGGTCCTGCCCCTGGCGATGGCGGTGGCGCTGACGGCGCTGGAATTGCTGGTCGCCTTTCTGCAGGCCTACGTCTTTGCCGTGCTGACCTGCATGTATCTGAACGACGCCCTGCATCCCGGGCACTGATCAAGAGTTTCCGGCCCAAGCGTTTCGACATTGCCGCCGGATGGAATTGCAACGGAATTTTAGATCCAAAGGAGTTGAACACATGGAAGCAGAAGCAGCAAAGTACATTGGCGCCGGCATCGCGTGCCTCGGCATGGGTGGCGCGGGCATTGGCCTCGGCAACATCTTCGGCAGCTATCTGTCGGGCGCGCTGCGCAACCCGTCGGCCGCGGATGGCCAGTTCGGCCGCCTGATCTTCGGTTTCGCTGTGACCGAAGCGCTGGGCATCTTCTCTCTTCTCATCGCGCTTCTGGCCCTGTTCGGCTGAGCCCCTGTTCGGCTGACATTGGGAATTGGACGGGCCGGCCGTAAACCTGCGGCGGGCTCGATATCAGGGGATAGTCGATGTTCGTGACATCTGCCTTTGCAGAAGAGGCCGCGCCCGCCGTCGAAGGTGGTCCAACCGGGACGGAAGGCGATACGCATTCCAGCACCGGTGTGCCCGCCGAGGCGCACGGCGTGTTCCCGCCATTCGATCCGGCGACGTTCCCGTCGCAGCTTCTGTGGCTGGCGATCACTTTCGGGCTGTTCTACCTGTTCTTGAAGCGGGTGGTGATGCCGCGCGTCGGTGGCATCATCGACGTGCGCAATGACCGGATCACTCAGGATCTGGACCATGCCGCCAGGCTGAAAGGCGAAGCGGACGCCGCAGTTGCCGCCTATGAGCAGGAACTGGCGGAAGCCAAGACCAGGGCCAACGCGATCGGCCAGCAGGCCAACGACGCCGCCAAGGCGGAAGCCGAGACCGCCCGCAAGAAGATCGAGGCGGCGCTCGACCAGAAGCTTGGCGAAGCGGAAGCCCGCATTTCTTCCATCAAGGCCAATGCCATGAAGGAAGTCGGCACGATCGCCGAGGATACCGCTTCGGCAATCGTCGAGGCGCTGGTCGGCGGCAAGGCCAGCAAGGCCGAGATCGCGGCCGCGGTCAAATCCGTGGCCCGGTGAGGAGCGCATCATGGACGCCACATCTCTCGCAACGCTTTGGGCCACGGTTGCGCTGGTCATTTTCCTGGCCATTGCCATCTACATCAAGGTGCCGGGCCTGATCGCCAAGGCGCTCGATGCCCGCGCCGCCAAGATCAGCGCCGAGCTTGAGGATGCGCGCCGGCTGCGCGAGGAGGCCCAGCAACTGCTTGGCCAATACCAGAAGAAGCGCAAGGAAGCCGAGCAGGAGGCCGCCGACATCGTCGCCGCCGCCAAGCGCGAGGCCGACATGCTTGCCGCCGAGGCGCACAAGAAGACCGAGGACTATGTCGCCAGGCGCACAGCGCTTGCCGAGCAGAAGATCGGCCAGGCCGAACGCGAGGCGATCGGCGAAGTGCGCGCCAGCGCTGTCGACATCGCCGTCGAGGCGGCCCGCACCTTGCTTGCCGCCAAGACGGACGCAAAGGCCGGCGCCGACCTGTTCAAGGCTGCGCTGCAGGACGTGAAGGCAAAGCTGAACTGAGTGACTTCCAGGCCGCTGAAATGAAGCCGCCCGGGGCAACCTGGCGGCTTTTTGTTTGGAGCGAGGCGCCGAAGCTGCCAATCTCCCCCCTCGTGGGGGAGATGCCCGGCAGGGCAGAGGGGGGCGCGAAGAATCGCAGCGCTGCATCCTCATGCGCCGCGCCAGCTGCAAATTGTGCAAGGAATCTGGGTGCTACGAGCTGCTAGGCTTGGCGGACGCCCCCCTCTGTCCTGCCGGACATCTCCCCCACGAGGGGGGAGATTGGCAACCCCGCCGTCGGTGGTGGGTCAGTTTGAAAATGGCGAAAGCAGAAGCTGCGCGAGCTGGTCGTCGATAGGAAAGTGAATCTGCGGCGTCGACAGCATGTGGATTACTTCTTGCGTTCGCTCGTCCGCGAACTCGATGTCATCGCGCATCTCAACAAGATCGGCCCATTCCTCTACGTCCTTCGCGTCAAGGTTCTCGGCCAGAAGACGCAACAGAACGCTACGAATGTGATCATAGGTCAGCCTGACGAGCGGTTTTGGATAGTCCCAGGGAAGCGGCGCTAGAAGCATTTCAAGCTCGGCAACCGGCCGATCCAACTCAACCAGTGAGTGGATGATAGAACGCCGTTCTTCCTCTCGCATGCTTTCGCCTGACCACTACCCCGCCGTCGGCTCACTCCAGCCCGGCGAAGCTCTCTTCCTCGACAGCCTCAACGCCACCCAAACGGAACGGGGCGAAGGACACGCGGTGCAGCCGCGCCACCGGCCCGTGCAACTCGATGGCCGTGCGGTGACGGACCGTGGCGTAGCCCATATGGAGCTCGAAGCCGTAATGCGCGTGATGGCTGCCGCAGCCGCACATCATGCGGTCGCGCATCACCTTGGCGACGATCGAGGCGGCGGCGATCGACTGCGAGCGCTGGTCGCCCTTGATTAGCGCTCTGCCCTCGCAGGGCAGCCCCGGCGGCACGTCGCGGCCGTCGGCGAGAGCCAGTTTCGGCTGCACCGGCAGGCCGACCAAAGCGCGGCGCATCGCCTCGAGGCTGGCCCTGAGGATATTGCTGTCGTCGATGCCTTCGGCGCTGACCGAGGCCATCGATACGCCGAAGGCGGAGCCGAGGATTCTCGCGAACAGCGCCTCGCGCTGCAAATGGCTGAGGCGCTTGGAATCGTCGAGACCGTCGGGAATGTTGGCGGGATCGAGCACCACCGCCGCAGCCACGACCGGCCCGGCGAGCGGCCCTCGACCGGCCTCGTCCATCCCCGCCACCGGCCACAGGCCCTCAGTCATCGCCTTCGTCTCGAAGGAGAAGTCGGGTCTCTCGACAATTTCAAAGAGAAGCGGAGAATCGGAACGCTGGCGAGCCATGGTGCGGCGAGGTTCGCATCAGCTCCGATTCTCCGCAAGCCCCTCCGGGTCAGGTGGGGCATCGACCCGGAAGGCACCGTCTGCAAGCCCGGGGACAAGACAGGCCGGACGGAATTTTTCGCGCGCCGCCAGTGCCGGCGGCACATCATGTTCTTCAAAGCAGAATCAACTGCTCGGTTGCCTTGGCCGCGGCGACGAACCGGTCGGTCCTGAGCGATCGCCGTTCGGCATTGAGGCCAAGCCGCTTGGCTGATATCTCGAAGCGCCGGCCGATCTGCCAGGCGTAGGGACCGGAGCCTTTCATGCGTTTGCCCCATTCCGAATCGTAATCCTTGCCGTCGCGCATCGAGCGGATTAGCGACATGACGTGGCGATAGCGGTCGGGATAGTGGCGCAGCAGCCAGTCCTTGAAGATCGGCGCCACCTCCAGCGGCAGGCGCAGCAGGACATAGCCGGCCTCGCGCGCACCCGCCGCATAGGCCGAATCGAGGATGCGCTCCATCTCCGGATCGGTCAGGCCAGGGACGATCGGCGCGACCATGACAGAGGCGGGAATGCCTGCATCCGATAGCTGCCTGATCGCCTCAAGCCGCTTGGTCGGCGTCGACGCGCGCGGTTCCATGGTGCGCGCCAGCATGCGGTCGAGCGTCGTCACCGAAAGCGCCACCTTGGCCAGTCCGCGTTCGGCCATGCGCGACAATATGTCGATGTCGCGCGTCACCAGCGCCGATTTGGTGACGATGCCGACCGGATGGCCGCGCGCCTCCAGCACTTCGAGGATCTCGCGCATGATCCGGTACTGCTTTTCGATCGGCTGGTAGGGATCGGTGTTGGTGCCGATGGCGATGGTGCGCGGTTGGTAGCCATCCTTGGACAGTTCCTTGTCGAGCATCCTCGCCGCATCCGGCTTGGCGAACAGCTTCGATTCGAAATCCAGCCCCGGTGACAGGCCCATGAAGGCGTGCGTCGGCCTGGCGAAACAGTAGACGCAGCCATGCTCGCAGCCGCGATAGGGGTTGATCGAGCGGTCGAAGGAAATATCGGGCGATTCGTTGCGGGTGATGATCGTGCGCGGCTTCTCGACCTGCACCTCGGTCTTGAACGGAGGCAGTTCCTCCAGCGAATTCCAGCCGTCGTCGAAGACATGCCGGCTGACCGGCTCGAAGCGGCCGGACGGATTGATGCCGGCGGAACGGCCGCGATTGCGGTCCGGACGCACGCGCATGCCGCTCTGTTCGATCATCGCATTGGCCATCTCGGCTCTTCCTGCCCCGAAGGCTGCAATGTCTGCACGCACGATCTGTTCCATTTTCGCCCTCTCCCAGGGACTGTCGGCAGGCTGTCGAATCGCTCTGTTCATGAAATTATTCCTATTTCATTGGTGAGAACAAAGCAAGAACTTTTTATGGTGCGATGCAAAAACTGGCGCTTCGTCCGGCTTTCGGCTATTCGGCTAAACATGCTCAGCGTTCTCATCGAAACCCTGAATGACGAAGAGGGCCTTGCCCGCACGCTTGCTTCGCTGATTGGCGGCGCGGTCGAGGGCGTGGTGCGCGATGTCATCGTCTGCGACACCGGTTCGACCGACCAGACGCATCGGGTAGCCGACCATGCCGGCTGCCATTATGTGACGGGCGGCGTTGCCGCCGGCATCAGGCAGGCCAAGGGCGAATGGCTGCTCATGCTGGAGCCCGGCGCGCGGCTGGCGGAAGGCTGGATCGACGATGTCGCGGCCCATACGGCCAGGCAAACCATGCCGGCACGGTTCTCGCGGGCGCGCGCCAGCCGCACGCCGTTTCTGTCACGGATATTTTCGGGAAACCGGGCGCTGGCGGAAGGGCTGGTGATCAGCAAGCGTCAGGCCACTGCCTTGTCCAAGAACGCCCGCAGCGCCGAAGCCATTGCACGCGGCCTCGCGACAAAGCGGCTCCACGCCGAGATCTCTGTCGCGCCGGCCAAGTGAACTCCTTCTTGTGCTGCTCCTCGCTCTTCTCCATTCACGCTGCTCGCCACGTTGCCTCTTTCCGTAGGTGGGTGAGGGGGGAGGTTGGTTACGGGAATTTTTGCCGGGCTGTCTTTTATTGTGCGTTGCACAATACCTTCCCTCGGGGTACCATCCTCCTGATGCGGGATATCAGGGTTTGGGGAATGCCGGAGTGGTGAGCGACCGACGCTTCGTCGACGCTGCCCTCATAGTCGAGGACCCCGATGACCTTTTCAAGCCCTGACAAATCCGGCGCTGCGAGCCTCGAGGCAATAGCCCGAAACGGCAGCCTGTTGCGCCGTATCGCAGTGCGGATCCCGACCTATCTGACAGACCTACGCGAGAACCCGGCCTGGCTGCCGATGTTCGTGCTGGCGCGCACCATGCCGGCGCGCCGGCTGCACTGGCGTGGCGCAAAACCGGTTCGGCCCGCACAAAAAGCCCAGGAAACGATGTTCACCGGCGTTGATCGTGGAACAGTCGTCGATGCGCTCCGCTCGGACGGCCTCTTTTCCGGGTTGGTGCTGCCATCGTCGATCCATGAGGAGATCGCCCGCTTTGCCCAGCGCACGCCGTGCTTCGGCAATTTCGACCGTAGGCTGGAATTCCAGCCGGCCAAGCATGCCGAGGCCGAGAAGCACTTCGGCCGTCCCTTGCTCAGCGGCCATTTTTTCGAACGGATCCTCGACTGTGACGCGGCACTTGCCGTGCAGCGCGACCCGCTGCTTCTCGACATCGCCGCCCACTATCTCGGCAGCCAGGCGAAATTGATCACGACACGTGTCTGGTGGAGCTTTCCGACCGGCGGGGTCTCCGACGCCGAGAAGAACCTCGCCTCGCTCGGCAAATACCACTTCGACCTCGACGATTGGCGCATGCTGAAATTCTTCTTCTACCTCGTGCCGGTCGACGATGGCACCGGTCCGCATGTCTATGTCAGGGGCAGCCACAACCGCCGCATCGTCAAGCATCAAATGACGCTTCTCGTCGGCCATCCGGCCGAGGAGGTTCTGAAGGTCTACGGCGACGACAGCCCGGTCACGCTGACCGGCGAGGCCGGTCTTGGGTTTGTCGAGGATCCCTTCGGTTTCCACATGGGCACCGTGCCGTCGCGCGCGCCGCGGCTGATGATGGAAGTCGGCTTCGGTGTTTCGCCGCCTTCGCGCCGGCGCTTCCATGGCGAGCCGGTCATTCGCTGAACGCTCCGGCTATCCGGTCTTCCCACGCCTGAGATGCTCGTCCAGCCGCGGCATGATCTCGACGAAGTTGCAGGGCATGTGCCGGTAGTCGAGCTGCGGCTTCAGGATGCCGTCCCAGGCGTCCTTGCAGGCGCCGGGCGAACCCGGCAGCACGAAGACGAAAGTGGCGTTGACGACGCCGCCGGTGGCGCGGCTCTGGATCGTCGAAGTGCCGATCTTGTCGTAGGAGATGCGGTGGAACACTTCGGAAAACCCGTCCATGCGTTTTTCGAAGATCGGCTCCAGCGCCTCCGGCGTCACGTCGCGGCCGGTGAAGCCGGTGCCGCCGGTGGTGATCACGACATCGATATTTTTGTCCCTCGACCACGCCAGGACCGTCTCGCGGATCTTTTCCCGGTCATCGGTGACGATGTCGCGTGCGGTCAGGATATGGCCGGCTTCGGTGATACGGTCGGCCAGCGTCTGCCCTGATTTGTCGTCGGCCAGGCTGCGCGTGTCGGAAACCGTCAGCACCGCGATGCGCACGGGAATGAAGGGACGGCTCTCGTCAATCCTGGCCATGTCAGTCCGCCTCCGATGTCAGGCTGCGCGTCGCGGCGACGAACCAGTCAGGCTGGCGACTGCGGATTTCGGCTGCGGCGCGCTTCGCCACATTGCCGGTCTCGAACAGCCCGAAACAGGTAGCGCCGGAGCCCGACATCCGGGCAAACCCCGCTCCGGCCTTGTTCAGCACGGACAGCGCCTTGCCGATGGCTGGCTGGATGGCGCGCGCGGCGGGCTCGAGATCGTTGCGGGTGATCTCCAGCCAGTTGCGGATGCTGTGGAAGTCGAAACTGCGCGGCAGCGGCGGCAGCCCATCATTGTCACGTTTCTCAATGGCATTGAATAT
>NZ_NWQG01000139.1:0-13413 GCF_002529485.1 Mesorhizobium sanjuanii | reverse complement strand
TCTCAATGGCATTGAATATATCGGCAGTGGAGACAGCAGTGCCCGGATTGACCAGCACCAGTCCCAGGGCCGGAAAACCTGGCACGACCGACACTTCGTCGCCGACACCGTGCGCGATCAGCGGCTTTGCCGCCAGGCACATCGGAACGTCGGCGCCAAGCGAAAGGCCGATCCGCGCCAGTTCGGTATCGCCAGTGTCGAGCCCCCAAGCCCGCACCAGTCCGCGCAACACGGCCGCCGCATCGCTAGAGCCGCCGCCGACGCCGGACGCGACCGGCAGGTTCTTCTCCAGCCGGATGAAAACCGGCGGCGTGTGCTGGAGACCGGCCTCCCGCCGCAGCGCGTCGCGCGCTTTCACCGCCAGATTGCAATCGTCGAGCGGAACGGCGGACGCGTATTTGCCGGAAACGGAAAACCCGTCGCTGTCGGCAAGCTCGATTTCGACCCGGTCGCCGAAGCGCGTGAAGACGGCGAGGCTCTCGATCAGGTGATAACCATCCAGCCGCTTGCCGGTGACGTGCAGCGCAAGGTTGATCTTGGCATGCGCATGCCACATCCGCGCGTCGGAATTCACGGTCTCGGCGGCGAGGGAGATGGCGTTCAGTCCTTGGCCACGCGGTATTCGCCGGTCTTCGGGTCCTTGACCAGCGTTCCCATCGTGCCGTTTGCCGCCTGCTTTTCGGTGCGCCGTATCTTGGCCGTCACGCGCTGGGCTTCCCTGACGAACGAGCGATAACCGACATAGGCGAGCACCCCGACGGCAGCGAAGAAAATGATCTGTGGCATGTCAAACTCCTCCCTCGCAGGGCTGGCGAACGCGGCCAATGGGGTCGGTCAGGGCACTATGCTAGACGGTTCCGCCGGTTTTTCAAAGCCCGAAGCGAGCCCACAGCGCGCGCTCTTCCGCCGCATCGATCACGCCACTGGCGGCAGCGGCGGCGATGTCGGGCGCCGAAAAGCCCTGGCGCGAACCGAACAGGCCGAACCGCCCGAACAGGCCGCGCGGCGCCGTGATCAGCTTGAGCTGGGTCTTTGTACCGAAACGGGTCTTCAGCACGCTGCGCATGTCGCCAAGCGCGTCGACAAGGCCGAGCTCCAGTCCCTTCTTGCCGGTCCAGAACAGGCCGGTGAACAGGTCGGGATCGTCCTTGAGCCTTGTGCCGCGCCGCTCCTTGACGAGATCGATGAAGGTCTCATGGACCTCGAGCTGCAACGCCTTCAGCCGCTCGACATCTTCCTTTTTCTCCGGCTTGAACGGGTCGAGCACGGCCTTGTTCTGGCCGGCGGTGTGGACGCGGCGCTCGACGCCGATCTTCTTCATCAGCTCGGGAAAGCCGAACGAGGCCGACACCACGCCGATCGAGCCGACGATCGAGGAGGGGTCGGCAAAGATCTCGTCGCCGGCAACCGCGATCATGTAGCCGCCCGATGCCGCCACGTCCTCGACGAAGACCAGGACCTTTTTGTTCTTCTCGCTGGCCAGGTCGCGAATGCGCCTGAAGATCAGCCGCGACTGCACCGGCGAGCCGCCCGGCGAATTGATCGAGATGGCGACCGCGGGCGCGTCGAAGGAGAACGCCTTCTCGATGAGGCCGGCGGTCGAAGCCAGCGACAGGCTCGGCCGGAACTGGCCGCCGCCTGCCATGATGGTGCCGTGCAGTCGGATGACCGGAATGACGACGACGTTGGAGCGCCAGGATTTCGGCAGCAGGCGGTTGAAGAGGCGTTTCACGGGATCTCCGGTCAATTGGCCTGAAGGCATGTAGTCGGTTCGCCAGCCAACGGCAATGCCGCGACGCCGGCCAGCAAGATGCATCCCTCCCAAAAAGTGTGCTGCGGTTTTGGGTTAACGACATGCATCAAATCAAAAATCAATCGCCAAACAGCGATGCCAGTCCGTTGTTGATCATCTCGGTCCGCTCCGTTGGGCCGTCGCCCGATTGCGCATGCAGCATCAGCGGCGGGCGTATGGATAGTTTTCCGCGCGCACTGAGCGTTGCCCTGACGATGATGCGGATCGCTGCCGCATCGGGGCGTGGATGGACGGCCAGCATCTGGGCGTCGCCGAAACGGCCCGACATTGCGTCCAGAATGGCGCCGAGCTGCTCCGGCCTGGCAATGATGGCGAGACCGCCGCGCGGCTTGACCACCGCCGCGGCACTTCGGATCCAGTGGTCGAACAGCCCCTCCTCCATCACATGCGCCGCCTTTCTCAGCGGGTCGGGCGTAGCGCGATCCTCGGCGGCGTTAAACGGCGGGTTCATGATGACGAAATCGAAGGAATTGTCGGCAAGGCCGGCGGCCGTCCGCGCCTGGCCCGACAGGGTGACATCGGCGGCGAGTACCGAGGCGCGGTCACCGAGATGGGCGTTGCCGGGGTGGGCGAGCGTGGTCGCGGCAAAACCCGCCATTTCAGGCGAGCGTTCGACGAGCACCACCTCGGCCGCCGGGCAGCGTGACAGCACCGCGAGGCCCGCGGCACCCGCGCCCGCGCCGAAATCGGCGAGTCGGCCCGTGAAGGTGGACGGCACCGAAGCGGCCAGCATCATGGCATCCATGCCGGCGCGATGGCCGGCCTGTTTCGGCTGCACCAGCCAGAAGCGCCCGCGATGGAAGGCATCGACCGTATGGGCCGGCGTGTCGCGGGCAAGGGTAGCGCGCGACACGGACATTATGTCAGGCGGATCTCGTTGGCGATGCCGGCATCGGTAAGGATGCGCCGCGCCGCGTCGGCCTGATCGGCGTCGACCATGATGCGCCGGGGCAGGATGCCGATCGACCCGTCGAGCACGCTCATATTCTGGTCGGCCACGAAACAGCCGATGCCGGCGTCGCGCATCAGCGATTCGACGAAGGAGATGATCACGGCATCGTTGGTGCGGATGAGCTCTATCATCGGATGAGGTTCGCAGTTTGCAGCGTTGATGTAAATGTGGATGGACCTAGGCGCCAGAGCCCCCGCGCCAATTCGCCTCTTGCCGCCCCCGTGGGTAGCGCCCTAGAGTCCTCTCAAGGGACCAGCGTGCCGTCGTGCATATGAGGTTGGGAGTTTTGTCGTGGGTGTCGTTCTCAACATTGAAAACGGGAAGCGGGAAGTTGCGTCCATCAAGGATCTCATCGATCTGACGGCCGCCGACATGGCAAGGGTCAACAAATTGATCCTGTCGAAGGCCGGTTCCGATGTCGAGATGATCCCGGAGGTCGCCAACCACCTGATCTCGTCCGGCGGCAAGCGGCTGCGGCCGATGCTGACGCTCGCCTCGGCCCAGATGTTCGGCTATTCGGGCGAGGGCCATGTCAAGCTCGCCACATCGGTCGAATTCATGCACACGGCGACACTTCTCCACGACGATGTCGTCGACGAGAGTGGCATGCGGCGCGGCAAGAAGACCGCCCGCATGATCTGGGGCAACCAGGCAAGCGTGCTGGTTGGCGATTTCCTGCTTGGCCAGGCTTTCCGCATGATGGTCGATGTCGGTTCGCTGGAAGCGCTCGACATCCTGTCGAGTGCCGCCTCGATCATCGCCGAGGGCGAGGTGATGCAACTCGCCGCCGCAAAAAACCTCGAAACCACCGAGGACGAGCATTTCGCCGTCATCAAGGCCAAGACCGCGGCGCTGTTCTCGGCCGCCGCCGAGGTCGGACCCGTCATCGCCCAGGCGACGCGCAACGATCGCGCGGCACTGCGCTCCTATGGCATGAATCTCGGCCTGGCCTTCCAGTTGATCGACGATGCGCTGGATTATGGCGGCACCAGCAAGGATCTGGGCAAGAATGTCGGCGACGACTTTCGCGAGGGCAAGGTGACGCTGCCGGTCATCCTCGCCTACCGGCGCGGCACCAAGGCCGAACGTACCTTCTGGAAGCGCGCCATCGAGGACAATGTCACTGATGACGCCGGGCTGGAAAAGGCGATCGGCCTGATGACCCGCCACGGGGCGATCGCCGACACGATCGGGCGCGCCCGCCATTTCGGTGAGATCGCCCGCGACGCGCTGGCGCCGCTCGAGGCGACGCCGCAGAAATCGGCGCTGATCGATGTCATCGATTTCTGCATCAGCCGGGTGAGCTGAGTAAGCCGAGCGGCATCTGCGGATCCGTGGTTCGACGGAACAGCTTATTGGATCACACAAAAGACCGCGCGCTCTTCAGCAGCGCCACGAGCTGGCTTTGGCGGTTGGTCCCGGTCTTCCGGAAGATTCGTTCGAGGTAGCTGCGGGCCGATTTGACGGCGATGCCGATTTCCATGGCCGCTTCCTGCGTGGAACGGCCCGAGGCAAGCGCGGTGGCGAGCCGGGCTTCCGCCGGCGTCAGTTCGAACAGGGCTGCAAGGATGCTCGGCGACGCAATGGTGGCGTCAACGTTTACCGTCGTCGCAGCGACCAGAATTTCGGCGCCCGAAAAAATATCGTGCGCGGCGCGGCGCAACGGCAACAGGTGAACGATCAGCGCGGGCTGCTCCCGCACGGCCGGAACCGGGATGGAGCGCACGACGCGGTTATCCCTGTTCTGTACGACGGCCTGCTGGAAAAGCGCGTTTGCCGGTTCGTCGACAAGCGCCATGCCGCCATGAGCCAAGGATCGAAAAACGTCCGCCATCCCGTCCAGGAGGCTGTTGGCCAGCAGCACACGGCCCGATCCGCCCGTGACGGCGGCCGGCAATCCCATGTCACCGAGGACGGACACCGCCGTGCCGGCTCGCTCCAGACCCAGGCGCTGGGCTAGGAGGCCAGCGCGTGCCAGATGCGGACGCAGCCCGTTCAACAGATCGATCGTGGCCTGATCGTAATCGCCGTCCTTCAGCCAGCGCAGGAACACAAACAAGAAAAGTTCTCCACCGGGCATCGAAATCGATGTGCAGACGAGCGACCCGACGCCGAAAGCTTTGGCGGATGTGCAGATGGGATCGCGCTCGATCTGTTCGCCGGTCATGAACTCGTCGATCCGCGCGAAGCTTGCCGGCCGGGCACTCAACATGCGCTGCACGCTCTGGGAAAGCGCCCAATTGTCCTTCGCCACCAACGCGTCGAGCAACGGCTGGAGATGCGCCTCGCCGATGGCGCGAACCGGCGCATGTTCGCTGACCACGAAAATCGCGCCGCCCGCCGAGCGCGACAGCGCGCTGGCCGCTTCCAGCGCATCCGGCCACCTCTCGGCGGCGAAGGCCGCTTCATAGATCAGATCGACAATGGCGAAGGCTTGCTCGTTACGCGGCATTTCCAGCATCGGCACCTCCTCGGGCGAAGCAAGCGCATCCGTCTGCACGCACCACGCGTCGTTTCCGTCGTGGCAGCTCTCAACCCTTGCTGCTTACGCATCGCTTACGGGAACATCGGAGGCATTGAAGTGAGCAACGTCACATTGGAACGTCGCAGGGCGATATTTGAAGAGGTGCATTCGCTTGTCGGCATGCTTTCTTAATCGCATGACCCGATTGTGAATTCGGACCGGATTGAAGCTTGACCCAAAAAAGGCCATGCTTTGCCCGGAAAAGACCGAGTCTATGGTGGCCCGCCGACGCGGAGCCCCAGGCTGAAAGGGATATGATGCGGCAAGGATGCGCGCGCTGGCTGGCAGGGCTGGCAATTGTGACGGCTATGGCGGTGTCCGATCTGCCGGCCTATGCCAAACAGACCACCGAACCGGTCAAGATCACATCTTTCTCGGGCGCTTATCTCGCCGCGCGGATCGCCGAAGGCGACAACGATCTCGACAGCGCCATCACCTACTACAAGCAGGCGCTCGCCTTCGATCCCGGCGACACCTCGTTGCAGCAAAGCCTGATGCTGTCGCTGATCGCGCAGGGGCGCTTCGACGAATCCCTGGTCTATGCCGACAAGCTCAAGACCGTTCCCGATGTCGAGCGGTTCTCGCGCCTGGCGCTCGCCGTCGGTTCCTTCCGCAAGGAGGATTTTTCAAAGGCAGAGTACTGGCTCAAGCTTTCGCTCGAATCCGATCTCGACCGGCTGATCTCCGGCATCATGACCGGCTGGGCCAAGCAGGGCGCTGGTGACAGCAGCGATGCCTTGGCCTTCGTCGACAAGCTGCAGGGGCCTGACTGGTTCGGCCTGTTCAAATCCTACCATCGCGCGCTGATCGCCGATGCCTCGGGCTTGCCCGAAAAGGCCGACGAACTCTATGCCGCGACCTTGGCCGACACCACGGCCGGTGGTGCTGCGCCAGAGACCTGGCTGCGCAACGCCCAGGCCTACGCCTCTTTCCTCGCCCGCAAGGGCGACAAGGCCAAGGCGCTTTCCGTTCTCGACCAGGCCGAGACGTTCGCGCCCGGCAAGGTTGAGATATCGGCCCTTCGCGACAAGATCACCAAGGGCGAGAAGGTCGAACCCTTTGTTGCCGGCCCGTCGGACGGCGCCTCGGAAATCCTGCTCGATCTCGCCACCGCGCTCAATCGCGGCGGCGGCGAGCCGTTCGTGCGCCTCTATCTGCAATACGCCCTGGCGCTGAAGCCCGACAGCGATGCGGCCCTTGTCCAGCTTGCCGCCGTCGCCGAGCAATTGAAGGACGGCGAAGGCGCCATCGCCCTGTATCGCCGCATTCCGGCTAGTTCGCCGCTCAAGGAGCTTTCGGACCTGCAACTCGGCCTCAACCTTGCCGACCTCGACCGCCAGGACGAGGCGGTCACCCATCTGAAGGCACTCGTCGACGCGCATCCCGACGACATGCGCGCCTATCTGGCACTCGGCGGCGTCTACGCCTCCAAGGAGGACTTCCGCTCCGCGGCCAATCTCTACGACAAAGCGGTGGAGGTGCTGAAGACGCCGACCAACGCCAACTGGAACATCTTCTACCAGCGCGGCATCGCCTATGAGCGGCTGAAGGAATGGCCGAAGGCCGAGCCGAATTTCCGCAAGGCGCTGGAATTGTTCCCCGACCAGCCGCAGGTTCTGAACTATCTTGGCTATTCCTGGGTCGACATGAACATGAACCTCAAGGAAGGCCTTCAGATGATCCAGAAGGCTGTCGATCTCCGGCCGAGCGACGGCTACATCGTCGATTCGCTGGGCTGGGCCTATTACCGCCTCGGCCGGTTCGACGACGCTGTGCGCGAGATGGAGCGGGCCGTGTCGCTGAAGCCGGAAGATCCGGTGCTGAACGACCACCTCGGCGACGCCTACTGGCGCGTCGGCCGCAAGCTGGAAGCCACCTTCCAGTGGAACCAGGCCCGCGACCTGAAGCCGGACCCGGACGTGCTTGCCGCCGTGCAGCAGAAGCTTTTGAAGGGCCTGCCGCCGATCGAATCCAACACGGCGCAGGAAACCCCCAAGGCAAAGCCGCCGAAGGGGTGACCCCTCTGCCTTGACGCTTGGCGGTCGGCGCTCTAGGGAGGGCCGCATCCCCGCCTTCCCCGTCGAGGCCGCCGTGACTGTTGCCATTCCCGCCCATATGCATCCCAGCCGCTCGTTCCAGGGGCTGATCCTGACCTTGCACAATTACTGGGCGGACTATGGTTGCGTCGTCCTCCAGCCCTACGACATGGAAGTCGGCGCTGGCACCTTTCATCCGGCGACAACGCTGCGCGCGCTCGGGCCCAAGCGCTGGAACGCGGCCTATGTGCAGCCTTCGCGCCGGCCCAAGGACGGGCGCTACGGCGAGAACCCGAACCGGCTGCAGCACTATTACCAGTATCAGGTGATCCTGAAGCCGAACCCGCCCAATCTGCAGGAACTTTATCTCGGCTCGCTCGAGGCGATCGGCGTCGACCCGTTGCTGCACGACATCCGCTTCGTCGAGGACGATTGGGAAAGCCCGACGCTGGGCGCCTGGGGGCTGGGTTGGGAGTGTTGGTGCGACGGCATGGAAGTGTCGCAATTCACCTATTTCCAGCAGGTCTGCGGCATCGAATGCGCGCCGGTGGCGGGCGAGCTCACCTATGGGCTGGAGCGGCTGGCCATGTATGTGCAGGGCGTCGACAATGTCTACGACCTCAATTTCAACGGCCGCGAGGGCGCCGACAAGGTGACCTATGGCGACGTCTTCCTGCAGGCCGAGCAGGAATATTCACGCCACAATTTCGAATTCGCCGACACGGCCATGCTGCTTAGGCACTTTGACGATGCCGAAGCTGAGTGCAAGGCGCTGCTCGACGCCGGCGCTCCGGCGCCAAGCGACAATCTGGCGATGCATCGCATGGTGTTTCCGGCTTACGACCAGTGCATCAAGGCCAGCCACGTCTTCAACCTGCTCGATGCGCGCGGCGTGATTTCGGTCACCGAGCGGCAAAGCTACATCTTGCGGGTGCGCAATCTGGCCAAGGCCTGCGGCGAGGCGTTTTTGCTGACGCAGGCCGGCGGGTTGGCGGCCTAGCTCAGGGCGCTTTCTACAATTTCGAGCGAGACCGGCGGCATGCTCTGGCTGTTCGTACCATCGATGGTCCGCAGCGCCTGCCTGACACCCGGCATTGCGAACGTGCCATGCACCTGCGCGGCAAGGCAGGCGCTGAGCGCCAGGATCTGCAGGAATGTCGATGCCGTTCTCATTGTCGTTCAGCCAATAGCTCTCTGCCTGAGCGTGGGTCGCTTCAGCGCTGCGTTCGGTTCATGGAAATCTTTGATCCAAGGACGGGCGGGCTCGCTTCAGCCCGACAATCCGTCGAATTTTTTCGGATCTTGCGCGGAAGGGTGACAGCGGCCAGCCGAGTTGCTATGCCCCGCCGACCGTTCTCCCGCACGAGCTGCCCCTATGCCCGACCTGCTTCTGGAACTTCGCTCCGAGGAAATCCCCGCCCGCATGCAGCGCAAGGCTGCCGGCGACCTGCGGAAGATGCTGACCGACGGTCTGGTCGAGGCGGGCCTGACCTATGAGGCGGCGCGCGAATACTGGACGCCGCGGCGTCTTTCGCTCGATATCAGAGGCCTGACCGCGCGCTCGAAGGACATCAACGAGGAGATCAAGGGCCCCTCGACCAGGGCCCCCGAACAGGCCGTCCAGGGTTTCCTGCGCAAGGCCGGCCTTGCCTCGGTTGCCGAGGCGCATATCCATGCCGACCCGAAGAAGGGCGATTTCTATGTCGCCCATATCTCCAGGCCGGGCAGGGGGGCGGAAGACATCATCGCCGAACTGGTGCCAGGCATCATCCGCGGCTTCCCCTGGCCGAAATCGATGCGCTGGGGGCCGGCTTCGGCGAAGCCGGGCTCATTGCGCTGGGTACGGCCGCTGCAATCGATCCTGTGCACCTTCGGCCCGGAGACCGAGGAGCCGGTGGTGGTCGATTTCGAGATCGATGGCATCCGTTCGGGCAATGTCACCTACGGGCACCGTTTTCTTGCGCCCGGCGAAATCACCGTGCGCCGCTTCGATGATTATGTGAGCAAGCTGGAAGCGGCCAAGGTCGTGCTCGACGCCGACCGGCGCAAGGAGGTCATCCTTGCCGACGCCCGCAACCTCGCCTTCGCCAACGGGCTCGACCTCGTCGAGGACGAGGGATTGCTGGAAGAAGTATCCGGGCTGGTCGAATGGCCGGTCGTGCTGATGGGCGAGTTCGAGCAGGATTTTTTGGCGATACCTGCCGAAGTGATCCGGCTGACCATCCGCGCCAACCAGAAATGTTTCGTGACGCGCCCGCAGGGCGAGGGCGAGGATCTTTCCAACCGTTTCATCCTGACCGCCAACATCGAGGCGAAGGATGGCGGCAAGGAGATCGCACACGGTAATGGCAAGGTGGTGCGCGCGCGTCTCTCGGACGCGCTCTATTTCTGGAAGACGGACCAGGGCGACCTGCCTGATCTCGAACAGTTACAGGCGTCGGCCGACAAATTCGGGCTCGATCTGAAAAAACCGCTCGACCAGCGCATGGCCCGCCTCGATCATCTCAACGTGACGTTCCACGCCAAGCTCGGCACGCAGGGCGAACGGGTGGAGCGGATCAAGCGGCTGGCGGAAGAACTGGCGCCGATCGTGGCGCAGTCGATCTCCCCCCTTGAGGGGGAGATGGCCGGCAGGCCAGAGGGGGTCGCTTCGCGTGAAGCGCCGGCATCCTCTGTCGGCGACAGGGAGTCGCGTCCAGTCGCACCGACCCCCTCTGTCGCCTTCGGCGACATCTCCCCCTCAAGGGGGGAGATTCCAGCGCTGGCGCGCCGCGCGGCCGTTCTGGCCAAGGCCGATCTCACCACCGAAGTGGTCGGCGAATTCCCTGAGCTGCAAGGCGCCATGGGCCGCAAATACGCTTTGCTGCAGGGCGAGCATCCCTCGGTCGCCGCCGCGATTGAGGAGCACTATAAGCCGCAAGGCCCGTCTGATCGCGTGCCGACCGATCCGGTGTCGGTGGCCGTGGCGCTTGCCGACAAGCTGGATACGCTGGTTGGATTCTGGGCGATCGACGAGAAGCCGACCGGTTCGAAGGACCCCTATGCGCTGAGAAGAGCGGCGTTGGGGGTGATCAGGATTTTGGTGGAGAACGCAGTAACGCTCTCGCTTAAAAACATACCTGTTTATGAGGTTCAGGAAAACGAGCGCTACAAGTCAAACCTCGCGCGCTTTAACGTCCAGCTTCACACGGTCAACGAATTTATGCTTGACCAGTTCGCCTACGATGAAGCGTTGGAAATCGACGAGGATTTGCGTGGCGAGTTGCAAAGCGCTGCCAGATTTCTGTTAGATGCCATAGCGACTAGCAAATTCAAAGATGATGGCGGAAACGAATATGTACTACTCGAAAGATCGTCTCAGGATCTGTTGGGTATCCACCCATCCCACAACGACCTCCTCGCCTTTTTCCACGATCGCCTGAAGGTCTATCTCCGCGATCAGGGCGCCCGCCACGATCTGATCGACGCTGTCATCACGCCCCAATCCGACGACCTCCTGCAAATCGTCCGCCGTGTCGAAGCGCTCGGCTCCTTCCTCGACACTGAGGATGGCAGGAACCTGCTTGCCGGCACCAAGCGTGCGGCCAACATCCTGGCCGCCGAGGAGAAGAAGAAAACGGCGATTGCCGACCATGTCGAGCCGGCGCTGTTTCGGGAAGCCGCCGAGAAATCGCTGTTTGCCGCGGTGAATCAAGCTGAGAGGCAAGCCGGCGAAGCGATTCGAAACGAAGACTTTTCCGCTGCCATGCTGGCGCTTAGCGTGTTGCGCGAGCCGGTTGATTCATTCTTCGAGCAAGTGCTGGTAAATGACGAGGATCAGGCCGTCCGCGCCAATCGTCTGGCATTGCTCGCCCGCATCCGGGCAGCCACCGATCAGGTCGCCGATTTCTCCAGGATCGCCGGCTAAGGCGAACAAAGATTTTCTTTCCAGCCGGTCGTTCGAGCCGGCTTACAGTCATATGACGATGATCTCTCCGTGGCAAAAAGGACATGTTCCCCAACCCACGGAGGCTTCCATGAATTCCGCTCACGAAATCGAAGTGACAGAAGAAACCCCGGCCCCCGCCGAGGCGCTTGATTCCGCTTCCGAAACCATGCTCGACCAGGCCGCCGCCGCGGTGGTCGAGGCAACCGACCTGTCTGACGACGAGCAGGAAGGCGACGGCGAAGACAGCGAAGGTACGGAAGAGGACGGCGACGAAGACGAAGAAGCCGCTACCCTCTCGGACGATGATGAGGACGAAGACGACGAAGACGATGATGACGACGACAAGGAAGACGACGACAGTGTGAAGGCCGAAGCTGAGGACGCTGACGAAGAAGACGACGACGAAGACGAATCCGACGAGGCATCTACCGACGAGGCGGACGAAGAAGTCGCGGCCTGAGACTTTTCGGGTGATGGAATTCCACAAGAGCGGGATGCATGCATCCCGCTCTATTCATTTGTTTTGGTCGCATTCGTGCGGTGGCCAGGTGATTCCACCTGGCTGCAAAACACTCTCGTGTTTTTACGGCGAAGGATTTGAGCTAAGCTGAGGCATCCCCTCCCGCGCTGGAGAAAACCCCTTATGGCCGAACGTCCGAGTGGAGGCGAAAGCAACGGAACTGCCGCAAGCAATCTTGCCGACGACGATCCTCGTCTTGCGTTCATCTATCAGGAAGCGGTGAGAGGTCTTACGCAGCAGCAGAACCTCGTGGAGAACATGAGCACCCGCGCCGGCAGCCTTATCTTTGCCACCGCATTCGCCAACTCGTTGCTCGGCGGCGCGGCCCTTGCCAACGGGCTCGGAGTTTGGGACTGGATCGCGGTGGCTCTGCTGTTCGGCATTGGCGGGCTGATCGTCTTCATGCTTTGGCCCTACCACCAATACACATTCCGCTTCGACGCCGAAGAACTGCTCCATCAATATGTCGATGGCGACAGGCCGGCAACGATGTCGGCCATGCGCCGCGCGCTTGCCCTTCGCATCAAGGCGGACATGGCCAGCAACTGGCGAATTATCCAGCGGCTGCGGGTGGCGCTGCAGATTGCGCTGCTGTTTCTGCTGTTCGATATCCTGGCCTGGCTCCTGGCGATTGCGGGCGTTTGAGCAGAAAATGTCACGCGCGCACTCTGGCTTCGAACTCTATCTGGCCTGGTCGGTCTCGGGGATGGGTGTCGGTTGCGGCGCGGGCGGGCTGTTCGCCGCTTGTGTCTTGTTGCCGGACCCTGCTTGAGGCGTCGCTGCGGCGGCGGCCGGCGTTGGAATAGAAAAGTCGCCGCCGACAATGCCGCCGCGAATGATCATCGGACCTGGCATGAAACCGCGTTTTAGCTCGGGCTGGTTCGGGATCGCCGCCACCTTTTCATAGGTGACGTCGGGCTCAGCGACGCCGAGCGCCACGACCGACGACGTCGAATTACCGGCCTTGCTCTCGGCCATCGTCACCGTCTTGGGTGCGCCGAGCCTGACGACGGATGGCGTCGAAGCCGGTGCGCCGAGAACGATGATGGACGAAGCCTGCGCTTCGCCCGCCGCCAGGATGAGACCAATGGCTCCAAGAATGCGCACCGAGACCATGACAATTCCCCTTGCCCAAGAAGCCGGCATCATACTTGTGCGGCGATTGATGCGGGCTTGCGGAGAAGCATGGCATTTTAGCGATCGAGGATTCGCTGACGCCCGGACTTGCCCCACGGCCGCCGCCGTACTACGCAGCCGGCATCTGTGAGGTAACGACCGTGGTTGAAATACGCGCCGTCGGCGATGCGATGGAAATGGCGCTGGCGCTGCTCGAAAGCGGCGACGTCGTCGCCATTCCGACGGAGACCGTCTACGGGCTGGCCGCGGACGCGACCAATGGCGTCGGCGTGGCGCGCATCTTCGAGGCCAAGGGCCGGCCGCGCTTCAACCCGCTGATCGCCCATGTCGCCGACCTGGCGATGGCCGAGCGCATCGCGCTGTTCGACCCGCTGTCGAAACGGCTGGCGCAGGCATTCTGGCCGGGGCCGCTGACGCTGGTGCTGCCGCAACGTTCCGGCAACGGCATTCATCCGCTGGTCACCGCGGGGCTCGACACGATCGCGCTGCGCATGCCCCGGGGA